>NZ_HF986766.1:41652-71378 GCF_000431195.1 Prevotella sp. CAG:255
TCGCTGCCCAGCCGCAGATAGTCGAGCGAGGCGTCTTCGAGCATTGCGCATATCTCGTCTACGGCCCTGTTGGTGTATGCCATGAGCAAAACCGACGCACCGGGGCGCGTAAGTTCCTCCTCAACCATAAACCTCAGAGCCATTGATGTCTTGCCCGTGCCGGGCGGACCGACGAGCAGATAATAGTCGGATGCCTGCATTGCGCCCAGCAGTATGTCGTCGTAGCTCAGGTTATAACTCTTTGTGAGCCTTACGCTATCGTTTCTGCGAGGGGCACGCTGACCGAGAAGCAGACTGCGGCGATCGTCGGGAGCGGTTACAAACTCAAGCAATGCGCGCGCTCCGCTGCTGCCCGAAGCGTCTGTTCCGGCATGCTCTACGGCATATACCATTGCCTTATGCATGTCGTCGGGCATATCCTCTGGATGCTGAACCTGCAGAACGTCGGGGTTCTGCTGTCCGTCTGTCAGCACAACAGTTATCTCGTCGGTGTGCAGTTCGTCGATGTTTCCCTTGTAAAGTATGGCGTTGCGCACATCGGGAACGCTGTCGGCACGATACTGATAGAGATAAATCATGTCGCCGCGGCGGAAGTTTGGCAAGAAGCCCTCACCCTGTCCGGGCACGGAGAGCGTTATGCGGTCGGGCACGGAACTGCCTTCGGCACACTCCTTTGCCTTTATCGTCAGGCCGGTGTATATGTTGCCGGTCTCCAGCTTTTCTGCCAGCGGCATGTTCCAGAGGTCTGCCGAACAGCTTGTTACGCCTTCCTGCGAGCCTACCTTGCCTAAGAGTTGCTCACGATATACGAACGTCATCATGCGGCAAAAATACTCGCGCTCAAGCGGCGGCATGGCTGCCAACGGTCCCGTTACGGCCTCTATCTGCGGCAGAAGGTAGCGCTGAAAAAACGATGAAGCGGTCTTTGTGGTGTTGAGCGTGGCGGGCGTAAGCTCGGGCAGCACGCTGTCGAAGCCGTCGAGGGCTATGTCGAAGTCGGCAGCGACAATCTTGTTGCGCAGACTGATGGCCTCAGCGAAGAGCTTGCGATAGAAGGCTACGGCAAGGAAGCCCTGTGCCGGAGGATATTTAGAATAGAGCAGACGGATGTCTGTCTTGTTGAAACCAAGATTGAAGTTGTATCTCAGCACGCCGTAATACAGCAGCAGCTGAACATAATGCGGCTCAAGCTGCAGGCCCTTGCCGCCCGACTGTGCGGCGCGCTCTATGTTGAGGTTGCGCCCCGACTTCTGCTCAACAAGCAGACGGAAGTCAGTGGTCATGAGGTCGACACGGCCCTGAAGGCCAAGACGCTCGCAGACGAACGACGGCTCGAGCACAACACGACTGCGGTCGTATTCGCCGAACATGCCCGTAACGGCGGCGTTGATGTTGGATGCCTGCACGGCGGCGTTAGCCTTGAACACGGCAGGATTGAAGTCGGTGCAGGTTGAATATTCGAGAGCCTTCTCGCTGAAACTCGATTTCAGCGTAGACGCCATACTGTAGGTGCCGCGACTGTTGATAATATCGTCGAGCACGCTGCCGGCAAGATTACCAAGGAGTATTGCCTGACTGTTGGCGCGCGGCTTCATTCGGTCAAGGGTGTATATCAGCGGATGGTGGCCGTACTCCTTAAAGCATGCGGCTATTGAGCTGATGTCGATAAGATAGTCGGGCTCAACGATAACGAGCGAAGGCACGATGATGTCGCATTTCACGTCGCCCTCGCTGCCGTTGTATGTGCATGAGCCTTCAAGCTTGCAGTCGAGCAGGTTGAGCTGCATACCCTCG
Organism: Prevotella sp. CAG:255; assembly: GCF_000431195.1. NCBI lineage: Bacteria > Pseudomonadati > Bacteroidota > Bacteroidia > Bacteroidales > Prevotellaceae > Prevotella > Prevotella sp. CAG:255. The sequence goes on from NZ_HF986766.1 coordinate 43,447, forward strand.
CGCAGCAGTTCGGAGAGATAAGTGAGGTCGTCTGCCGTATAGTCGGCAGCAAGCATGGCTCCGCCGAGCACCTCCTCGGCAGACACATAGATATATTTGTCGTCGAACCCTCTTACGATACATCTCACGTATCTTACGTCGGTGCCTTCTGCCTTGGTGTAAGGCTTGCGCTCGGCAGGCAGCACACGGAGCAGCTCGCCCGGCACGTCGGTGCCCGTAACGGCAGAGATGAAGCGGCTGAGGGCGCGCATATCGTAGAAGAAATCTTCGCGCGAGAGCGGCTCACTGCTGTTGGTATGGCGGCGCATGGCCTGAACTGCAATCCAGTCGGGCAGCTTGACGTTGTGCCTCTTGCACAGATAGTCGACCTGCGAAAAGAGGTTACCGAAGGCCTGTCCCGTGTCGCGCAGTCCCTCATGACAGGTCAGCACCAGCGTCTCGTGCGCCATCTTGTTGACGCTCTTTGCATCGGCAGTATCATAAAGGCGCGTAAGTTCTAAAACGCGAGAAAAGAGTTCACTATTAACGTCTTTATAATTCACAATTCACGATTTTATAATTCACGTTTATAAGTCATAATTAGCTAATGCCGAACTTTGTTTCACAATTTAAACGAGACATCACCCTATATCGTATATTGTTATAGAATGACACCCGCCCAATTATGAATTGTGAAACGAAGTTCGGCATTAGCCAATTATGAATTATCATTGTCCTCCCAGCCTGCTGAAAAATTCTATTATCTCTTCCCAAGTCTTGAAGGTGTCGCTTCCAAACTTGATTAGCGTGCCCATAAAGTCGGCTGCGCCATACTCGTCTGACGGGTCGATGAGGTAGTCGCCGTAGATAAGATCCTTGCGGTTGGTGAACACAAGGTGCTGCCATGCCGGAACGTTTACCACGTCTTCAGCCCAGCGCATCACTTCGGCAATGTATTCAGGGTTGTAGGCAGGCGACGGAGCAACGATATACATGGCGTAATGCTCAAAGAGATAACGGAACGCCTTCATAGCGCTCGACATCTGATTGCCGCGTGCGTCGCGCAGCGTGTCGATGCTGACGTATATTATTGGGCGCTCGCGATGCTCCTGTCTGTCGTCTATCCACTGCACTACGGGCAGCACAGAGTGGAGCAATATCTTGTCGTTCATGCGATGCTCGCCGTGAAAGCTGATGGCGTTGCGGTAGTGCTGCGAGAACAGGTCGCGCGTGTGCACCACGGGGTCTTCGTCGCCGAACAGTCCGTAAACCCTGTCGCGGCTCTCCTCATCGGTTACGCCGGCAAAGCATTTGGCGGTAATCTCCTTATATTCCTCCACGAGAGCCTTGGTTACGATAAACTCCTGAACGCCGTCCTGACGGGGATTAAGAAAGGTGTTCTTGCCCAGCATGCCATGCTTCAGCATGGTGTCGCCCATCTGGAAGGCAGGATTTACCAATATGCGGTCGTATCCGTAGAGCATCTCGGCATACATTCCGCCCATCGACGTACCGATAATCAGGTCGGGATTTTCAGTCTCGCAAGTATGGTGAAGCAGGTCCATGGCCTCGGCAGGATGCAAAGGCAGGTCGGGAGCCACTACGGTGGCTCCGGGCAGCATCTCGCGAATCTTGACGACAGTGCCCGACTGTCCCGATGAACTGAAACCATGAACATAAAGGATTTTCTTCCCCTTCATTATCTCGGGGAACTGTATAGCATAATTATTTTCCATTGTTTTTGCAAGCTATAAGGATGTTACTCTGACGGGATGCAAAGTTAATGAAAATATTTCTCACGGAGAAAGGCGCAACGGGGATAAAGGTTTAAAAAATCGGAACGCCGGCGGACGAAATGCGAAATGCCGTCTTTTGCATTGCGAAAGGTAACCTTTCAGGCTGCAAAAGGTGGTCTTTTAGAGGATAAAACATGACCTTTTGCAACACATTGAATATCAAGCGGTTACAAAGGCAGATAAAAGACAGGCGAAAACGGGGTTGAAAATGCGTTTTGACCATTATTTACGCATCTTCATCATGGCCTAACTACAAAAAGAAAAGGCACGCCTGACATACGATGCCGGGCGTGCCTTTGATGTGTGATGCGCCACGAGGGGCGCATGCTGCTGCATGATTTAGCGCACGATAACCTTCTTGATTGTGCCGTCGCTCATACGGATTATGTTGATGCCGCGCTGCGGAGCGTTGAGCATCTTGCCGTCGAGCGTGTAGCGGCCTGTTTCCTCAGCCTTGGCGCCTTCAACGGCATCAATGTCTGTAGCCTCAGTTACTTCTACGCTTACAACGGTCTCAGCCAGTTTGCCGTTAGAGTTGATCTGGATGGTTATGTCTGCCTTGCCAGCCTTGAGCGGAGTTATCACGAGGTCGCCGTCGACCATTTCAGCCTTCAGCACTTCTTCGTCGCTCACCTCCTTGACGGTCTTCACGATGGCAGCATCCATGTTGTCGGCGTCGGTAGCCACGTCTTTCAGCGAAACGGTGGTGCCGTCCTCGGTTGTAAGGCTTACGGGGTCGATGTCGGCAACGACAGGAGCCTCGTTGTCGGGGAATACCGGAAGCGACGGGAACCAGTAGTTGCTTATCATTGAATACTCAGCTATCTGCTTGCCTTCGTTGTCATATTTGCGCACAACGTAGGTCGGGTCGCCGTAGCCTTTGTAGAGGCTTACTATGGCTTCGTCGGTAACAGGGTCTATGCGGAACGAGCATCCGTAGATCTGCCAGCCGTCGGGGTCGTCGTTATAGTCGATGAACGTGCTGAAGGTGTTGCTGTCGATGTCGTATTTATAGACAGTCTTGCCACTGAACCAACTGCTGTTTCCGCCGTTCCAGTAGAGCACGTTGTTCTGCTTGCTTGCGCAGAAGCAGTCGGGTGTCCATGCATACCATGAGTTTGCCGGACCGAAGATGCCTTCGGGGCACTCTATGACGGTCTGCTCGAGCGTTGCGGGGTTGAGCTTTACTATACGTGTGTCGGCCTGGCCTGAGCCTGACGATGCCGCCAGACTGAGCCACAGGTTGCCGTCTTTCGACAGTACCACAGAGCCGAAGCCCCATCCTTCGGGAGCCTCAACGGTCTGCTCTACCTCGTCGGTTGCGGGGTTGATTACGAGCAGTCCGTTCTTCTGATGAACGGCAAACACGCGGTCATTCACGCGCGCCATGTTGCCAATCTGTCCTCCGTAGAGCTGCTGATACGGGTCGTCGCTGTCAGTTCCGGCTCCGCCTACGCTGCCCGTAATCTCCAGTTTGTCGAGGTCGAGAACGTAGATGCCGTTGCTTGTGCCTACGTATGCCTTGTGCTCGTCCACTCCGAGGAAGCCGCGGCCGTCGGCAATGCTTGAGCCATTATCGTCAACGGCAATGTTTTCTATCTGCTTCAGCACCTTCATTGTCTTGGCGTCGCAGATGGTTATGCGTCCGCCCATGATGCTTGCGCCCGGATCTTTGGGCTGCTTGGCTATGATGAAGAACTTGTCGCCGTAGATTGCTCCATACTGCACGGTGGCTCCAAGCTCAACTCCGGGATTCTCCTTCTGCACCACGCGGTAAACCCATTCGCCCTCGTCTGTGAGGAAGTTTACGGTAGAGTTCTGGTGGCCATACCAGTCTTCGTTCACGATGAATGTGCCTTTGGTGTAGTCAACCAGCACGGGCTCTGACGTCAGCGCAGGCAGATAATACAGCTCGCCTATCATGTTGCCCATGTTCATGTCGCTCATGTCTCTCACGGCCGACCATCCGTCAACGCATCCGTCGACAAGTTTGCGGCCTGTTGCGCCCACGTTAGAGTAGCCGAACGCTTCGCCCGGAGTGTCGCACACCCAGTAAGACAGATAGCCGTCATACCAGCCTGAGAACCAGAGGTCGTCCTCGTCGGCCGACACATAGCTGTCAAAGTCATAGCTTGTGGTGTGCAGCAGTCCGTCCTCATCAGGCTCCACGGCCTCTCCGTTCTTTGTTATGCTGAATCCGTCGCCGTCAAAGTCGTAGCCCACACCGCCAATGGTGGTGCCGTAAGGAGTGTTGCCATAAACGAGAACGATGAAGTTAGGGTCGTTCTTTGCTATGTTGCAGAGCATTGCTGCACCCGTGCCGTCGGCCTCGTCGGTCCAGCGGTAGCCCCACACATAGAGGCGTTCCTCGCGGCTGTCGTTCCATTTGATGACGAGCGCGGCCTGCTTGTCGCCCTCGCCTATCCAGCGTGTAATCTTAGAGAAGTCGACATCGCACGTGTTGTCGGTGGCCGACATCATTACGGTTCCGTTCTTGATGTTGCGCGGAACGCCCTGCACCTTTATTGTCTGGGCGATGGCAAATACGCCCGACAGCAGTGCAAACAACAATAAGTAAATCTTTTTCTTCATAAAGAACTTAACTTTTAAAAATTAAACATGTTTGTTATTTATTTGTCTGTTTTGCTCGTCTTATGGTCATGGGAGCCGCATTGGGCTGCATGTCGGCCTGCACGTGCAGGTCTTGCGCACGCGAAATCTCGGTAGAGGTCTCGCCCACCCATCCGCAATACTGGTTTACGCCGGTGTAGACACGTATGAAGTCGGCGCCCGGCAGACTGACTTTGTTACCCTGACTGTCCACAGCCCAGCCTATGTCGAAGCTGTTAAGGCCGATAGAGTCGTTGGGATGGTTGTCGGCATAGCCCCACGGATATGAGTAGAGAACATAGTAAGAGCCCCATCCGCTCACGTCCTTGCCGTTGTCGGGCAGGCGTGTTCCGCTGAACGTAAGCTCGTCGGCATCTATCCATTCGGGATAATAGCTCTGCGTATGGTACATGTTCTTATATATATGTCCGCTGTTTCCGCGGTTGTCTTTCCATGGTATGTAGAGCGTGTCGGTGAGCGTTCCCGATATGTCGGGCACAGGATCGTGCTCCACCGGACGGCTGTAGGTTATGCCGTAGTTCTTTATCGTGGCGCTGTTGTTATATTCGCTGCCGGCAAGCTCATACCATTCGTCGTCGTCAGGGCGTCCGTTCATGTTGCGGTCGAACGCCACCATCACTATGCCCGGCTCGCAGTTGCCGCCCCGTTGCTCGGCATATCCGGGTATGTCGGAGTAGAACGAGTTGCCTTTTATGTAGAAGTCTTTCTCGCCCGGCACGTTCACCACGGTGTGGTCGAAGGCAAACGTAACGTAGCCTCCATAGGCTCCGAGGGTTATCATCACGTCGTTCACTAGGTCGTCCTCGGCCTTCTGCCTCATTGTTTCAGTGTCGTCGCCGGGCTCATATATGGGCATCGTGTTGACAAACTGGCCCGGAGCGGGGCAATATTCATACACGCTTGCCGTATATGGACTATACTCCACTTCCTCGTGAAGCACCGTAACGGGAAATGTCTGCTTATATCCGCGCCCGCCGTCGTCAAGCTCGAAGGTAATCACATACTCGCCTTCGTGCTGCGCGAGGAAGATATACTCGCGCTCGGTGGAAAGGAGCGAGTCGGCACCCGATGCCGTCCTGACGGTCCATCGGTAAGAGTCGCCGGTGTAGGCAGGGGCAAGTCTGAGCTTCTTCATGCGTTCGATGTAGTAATAGTCGTCAAGACCTGAACTGACATTCTCGGCGTCGCGTTCGCACGAACACGGCAACACAGCCGCTACAACAACGGCAGACATGACCGAAAGGCGCACTATATGATGTTTTATTCTGTTCATAATGAATTATTTTGAAGAACCTTTTATGAAGCACATGTGGGCAGGAATGTCGCCCGTGCGCACGCTCCACTTGTGTTTTCCGTCTTTCGAATAGCAGTGAAGCACGCCGCTCGACACGTAGTTTTTGGCGTCAGTGATGTATATGTCGCCTGTGTCGGGGTGTATGCTGATACCATACGGAACGGTGATGTCGGCCTGCGTGCCGTCGGTTATGAACGAGTCGCTCACGCGCTTCATCGTCTCCGTGTTTATTATTCCGTAGGTTATGGTGTTCTGCTGGGTGTAGTTGTTCCACTCGGTGCTGTAGTAATAGAGCGAGTCGCCGCTGATGCAGAAGTTCGAGCAGGGAATGTTGAGCGTGTCAGTTACTTCCATCTCGTTGCGTCCGCTCTTCTTCTGGAGCACGTAGAGATTAGAACTTATGGTCTCATAGTCGCCTCGCGACGTAACCCAAAGCCGTCCGTGGCGGTCGGCCCTGATGCGGTGGAGGTTGATTCCGACGGGTATCTTCTGCATCTGCCTGAACCCTTCAAACTCTATCACCGACACGGTGTTGTCGTAGTTGGGCGCCATGTAGCCGCCGGAGTTGGCCACATAGAGGTATTCGCCGAGCACTTCGAGCTCTTCGGGCTGGTAGCCCACGGTGCATTTGTCCACCACCTTGAGCGTGAGCGTGTCCACCTTGTAGACCGCACCCTTAACGGCGTTGGGATTGTTGAGCTGAACGGGGCCGACGTAGGAGCTGACATAGGCGTGGCCGCGGTAGAAGTTTACGTAGCGGCAGTTGGGTATGTCCACCTGAGATATGCGCACCCCGGTGCGTGCGTCGAGCACTTCCATCTTGTTGGAGCAGTTGACCACGACGTAGAGTTTTGAGCCGTAGACACGTATGTCGTTGCCGACGTCGCCAAGTTCCTTTATGACATGGGGATTACGCTCGGCGTAGAGGTTGCGCACATAGTAGCCCTGCACGAAGTCGAGATAGTCGAGCGTGCACTTGTTGCTGCCCATGTTGCCCTCGTTGAGCAGGTACATGCCTACGACATCGCTGCCTTCGGGCACGGTTACGGGCAGTATGTCGTACTCCGTAGGCACCACGACCTCATCTTCGCGGCATGACGACAGCAGGACAGCCGACAGCAGGAGGATATACAAAAAATGTATGTTGTGCATCATAATTCAAAACTTAGGGTAAGACGATAGTTGCGCTTGGGCATGGGATAGTTGAGTATCACGTCGTAGTCCTGGCTGAAGAGATTGTTAACTTCGAGCTGAACCTTGGCCGAATAGCGACTCCAGCGGAAGCTGCGCGCAATGGAGATGTCGCTCGTGTACCACGGCTGCGTGTGGTTATACACGATGTTTTCCTGCTGATTATAGCGCTCGCCGGTGTAGATAAAGCTGTAGTTAAGGCTCCATGAGCGCCATGTTGCCTGAACGATGGCCGAGCCGCTGTGCCATGGAATGTAGGGTATCTGGTCGCGATAGTAGGTGTCGGCAGGACTGGTTACGTCGATTGCTTCCTGATAGGTGTACTGAAGTTTGCCGGTGATGTAGAGGTCGCGCAGCGGATTGAGCGTGAGCGAGCCGGTCAGGTCGATGCCGGTGATGCGCACACGGCCAAGATTGAGCATGGTCCAGCGGAACTGCGCGCCCTTGGGATAGGCCACAATCTTGTCGCGGACGAAGTTGCGGTAAGCATCGGCATGAAGGCTCCATTCGGTCAGAAAGCCGCGGCTGCGGCGACTGTCGTAGGCAAAACCGATGTTGTATTGGGTGGTGTATTCGGGCCGCAGCTGCGAGTTGCCCATGTCGGCATAGTAAAGGTCGTTGAACGTCGGCATGCGGAAACTGCGCTTAGCAAAGGCGCGGAGCGTAAAATCGGAGCTGCCGAAGGGCGCCCACGACAGGAAGAAGGCGGGAGTAAGCACGGTCTTGTCGCCTGCCGACTTGGCCAGACGGGTGCGGTCGTGAACGTAGTTGAGCACAAGGCTGCCCTGCATCTTGACGCGGCCGAGGGTAATGGCGGTGGCAGCCGAGAGGAAATGGTGCCAGCGGGTGGGATAAACGAAGCCGTACATGTCGGCATCCATCGTGTTCCACTGCACGTCGTAGGCAGCCGAAACGTCCCAGAAGTTGGTGATGTTATATAGGTGTGACGAAGATAGATACAGCTCCTTCTGCCGGTAAACGTTGTCGATCATCATCACGGTGGTGTCCTTGTTGACGTATTTGGTGAGATAATAGGCATACTTGGCCATGAGGCGGGTGTGATAACGGCTGCCGAAATCTTTCTGTATTGAGCCTTGCACAAACGAGTTGTTGTCCCAGATGCGCTCGCCGCGGCGCCACACATTGTTGACAATGGCCCCCGGCACGCCTCGCTCCGACGTGTAGTTGTATGCCTTGAGCATCCACTCGCCGCCGCTGATGGTGCCGAAGAGCGCGCCCTCCATGCGCGTGGCGCGCACGTCGCCGTTCTGTCTCACGGCGGTGGTGTCGTACATTATCTCGTCGGTCATGACGGCCTTGCGGCGGTAGCGGAACTTATACTTGCCGCTGCTGCTGAGCCACTCGCCGCTGAACGACGCCGACACCTTGTCGGAAAGGCGCAGCTCTATGAGCAGGGCGGGATTGACAAGGTCGAACGAACCTGTCTTCAGCGTGGCTTTGAGATGATAACTGGTGCTGTCGGCAAACACGGGGCGGCGCGTCCACATGTATATGGAGCCGGCCGAGTTGAAGTCTTTTGCCGACTGGAAAATCTGGCTCTTCTGTCCGTTGTAGAGCGATATGGCCTGCATGTTGTCGAGCGAGAACATGCCGAGGTCCACCTGTCCGTTCTGCGCGTTAGACAGCTGTATGCCGTCGTAGAACACTCCCACGTGGTTGGTGCCCATGCTTCGTATGTTGACGGTCTTGATGCCGCCCACTCCGCCGTAGTCTTTCAGCTGCACGCCGGCAAAGAACCTGAGCGCGTCGGCCACACTCAGGCTGTTGAGCCGCTGCAGTTCTTCGCCCTTAAGCTGCTGCGACGGAATGACACTGCGCTGGCTGTTGCCCAGCACTACCACTTCGTTAAGTCTCTGCACACTGTCGAGACGGCTCACATGCTTTTGCGCATAGCCCGTAAAGACAGCCATGCACAAGAACATAATGGCTAATCTTTGTTTCATAAAAAATTAAGAATGCTCTCCTGAAGCCTAATCCACGAGGCTGCGGAAGGTTATTAAAACAGCAAGGCAGGTCTTCTGACTTACCGCCCGGATGCGAACGCCTTCCCGAAAAAATGTCAGTGGCTTCATTGTTCGCACCCCGATATAAGGGCGGATTACAGCAGCGGGTCTGTCCGGGATTCTCACCCGGTTCCCTTTTAATCGCCATACGGCGAACCGTTGCGTGGGCAAAGTTAAGTGTTTTTATATTAACGGCACCATGTTTTTACATAAATGTTTTAAATTTAACATATCGGCAGGTAAACAGCGAGTTGACAGACATGACGGCAAAGAACATCGGCACAAGGCACAAGAACCACTGCCGGAACATGGACCAAGACACATGGACAGAAAGGCTGAAAGCAACAGAACTAAAGGTCTGCTGACGCCAAAGAAAAGGCATGGCGAAAGCAGCATGAATGTAAAAAGCCACGTTTTGCGATGTAAAAGGTATCCTTTTAGGCTGCAAAAGATGGTCTTTCAGGAGCCCAAAGACCACCTTTTGCAACACACTGAATATCAACACATTACAAAGGCGCATAAAAGACGGTCTGTCTTTCCGCAAAACCAACCCGCACACTAACCTTAGACGGATTGCCCGGACAGTGTTTATCTGTGATGCATTCCTCCCCCGGAAACATCTATGCGACAAAGACTGACACAGGCGTGTGTAACGGCGAACGAAAACAACAAAGTTTTTTGATTTGGATTTGCCTTAAAATCCTTATCTTTGCATGACAACAAACATGAAATAAGCTATTTATGCATAAAAAGGCAATATATATAATGATGCTGGTTGCGGTGCTGCTTGCGTCATGCAGTTCACCCGGAAGGAAGGCGCTGGAGCTAAGCGACAATATGCTGAAGACAGCACCGGAGAGGGCATTGGCCATACTGGACTCTATAGAAAATGCCGGCGGACTGAACAGGGAAGAGCAGCTGCACCTGGTATGGAACCGGGCTATGGCCCATCAGATAATGGGGATGTCTCTGGCTGAGGACGAACAGCTGCCGGAGGCCATCATGCACTATCGTGAAGAGGCCGACAAGCAAACAGACAGCTATCTTCTGGAGGCATCGTACCTGAACTGGAAAGGCAAGAGGGCTGACGCCATAAACGTCCTAAACAAAGGGATTGGCAAGATTAAGGATGCAACAAAACGGGTTAAGCTGATGGCCGAACAGGCAAGGCTGCTTGAGCTTCAGCGGGAATACTGCAAGGCTGCCGAGGTGATGAAAAGGGCGCTGGAACTTAATCCGACGAAACGTGACAAAGCAATATTGAACTATAAGATAGGACTGAACCTTTCGTTAGCGGGAGACCCTCGGTCGGAACACTTTTACAGCCAAAGCGTAAGGATGGCCACTGAGAACGGCGACACGGCCATGGCGTGTGAGTTTCTGCGCAACTATGCCGACTATCTGGCAAACAACGGAAAGTATCGCCAATCTAACAACGTTTACCGCGAGATAAGCCGAATGATGCCGCAGATGGCAGGTCTGTCGGCCATTCAGATGGCCATGGCAGGAAACTATATCAATCTGCACATGCCCGACTCTGCGCGCATCTGCAACGAAAAGGCCATAGAGAGCGAAGCGAGACTTGAGGCAAAAGGCTTTGACGACATTTCGCGCAGAATGGTGATAGAGCTGGAGCGCTGCCTGTTAGACTACAGGGACGGAAAACCCGTATCTTATGTTGGCTTATCCCGGTATTGCGACTCGATAACTGCCGACATGCATGCCAAAGAGAGCACCCTGGCAAGACGGCAGGAAGCGAAGGAGCGCCTGCAGTGGGCAAACCACGAACTGAGACTTGACAGACAGCGTATGGGATGGATGCTGGCGGCAGCCGTGCTGTTGCTTCTGCTCGGCGTGGCTGGCGGATGGATATATTACAGGAACCGACTAAGCCGGCTGGCAGAAGCCGAAAACAGCATAGACACGCTGAAAAGGATGCTGAAAGAGACGCAGACTCCGGCGGAAGAAACACCTGAAGAAAAGCAGCAGAGGAGTGAAGACGACGCCTTCTTCAAGAAAATACTTTTGCAGCAACTTGGAATAATACGCATGGTGGCAAGCACCCCGACCAACCATAACCAGGCTCTTCTGAAACGCATAGCCGGCATCAGTGAGGGCAAGATTCAGACAGACAGTCTGCTTGTGTGGCCTGATCTTTATCTTGTAATTGACCGTCTTTATGACAACTTCCACAACAGGCTTACGGAACGATACGGCAATGTGCTTACGGAAAAGGAGATACAGATTGCCTGCCTGTTGTGCGCCGGCTTCTCAACAAAAGAGATTGGCGTAGTAACACAGCAGTCGGATGCCACGATTTATGTCCGCAAGACTTCCATCAGGAAGAAGACCGGGGCTGCCGAAGGACAGGACATCGTGTCCTACATCAACGGCATTAAGGCCGATTAAGACGCGGCAGGGCCACATTTAGATTTACAAAAAGCGTAACCACTGATATTCAGCAGGTTACGCTTTTTTCATTAAGACTTTTTATTTGCCTGTTTAGTCGTTATAAGGTTCTTCTTCGCTGTAACTTTGCATCGTCAGAAGTCTAAATCCATAAAGGGCGCATGGGGCATATTGTCATGACGCCCGGCCTCTGACGGCAAACCATAATATCAACAAAACGGAGAAGAACCATAATGAAAAAAAGCAGATTTGTAAAAACAGCAGGCAGCCTGTTGGTCATCATGCTTATTGTGCTTGCATCCGCCGGACAACTGCATCTGCCCGGACACGGCAACAGGACCAACAGAAGTTTTGAAGAGGCGGTAGTAAGCCATGTGCAGACCACACTTGCCAAGGGAGAGAAGGTTGAACTCGGCAGCAGATTCTTATGTAAAGACTATAAGGAAAACGGCGAGCTGCGTTTCGCCTGCAACGTAACTTACTGTGTGGTTTCAGTAAATGGCGTAAAAGAAATGCATACAGCCCATGTGGTATGCAACGGAGAAAAAGACAGAATAATTGAATGGAAGGAGATTGAGAAGCAATGAACATAAGGAAACGTTTCACATTGATTGTGGCAGCAGGCCTTGCCTTATCCTCATTATCCGGCAAGGACATAAAAGGCCGTGTTACCGATACAGACGGTGTGCCTATGGAATTTGTAAATGTGGTACTTCTTCATGATTCTGCATTTGTCGACGGAGTTATTACCGACGGCAACGGCTGTTTCTGTCTGTCATACGACGCAGCGCAGGGATTAAGGCTAAGACTGTCATACGTGGGTTTCGACTCAAGATATGTCGACATCACTCCTGACGGCGAACTGGGCGACATCATGATGACGGCCTCAGCCAACACCATGCTGGAGAATGTGGTGATAAAAGGCAACGCCTCTAAAACTTATCTGAAGGGAAACGCTCTGGTAACGAATGTGGAGAACAGCATCCTGGCCAAGGCAGGAACGGCAAAAGATGTGCTCAGACAGATTCCAATGGTTGTTGAAACCAACGGCAATCTGGAAATATTTGGCAAGGGGACACCTGACGTTTATATCAACGGACGTAAGATCAACGACTTGCAGGAATTATCAACACTATTGTCCGGCAATATCCGGAATGTGGAGGTGATAAGCAATCCAGGCTCATCTTATGCGGCAGATGCAAAGGCCGTAATACGCATCCGCACGAAAAAGCCACAGGGCGACGGATGGAGCGGCACGTTCAGGTCGGAAGACGGATTCAGACATTACTTTCAAAGTGGCAACATGATGAACCTTAAATACCGTGCAGGAGGTTTTGAAGTATTCTCCACATTGACATACGATATGGGCAGAAACAGGGAGAAGAAGTTTACAGACATGGCTACTGTTACAAAATCTGAATGGAACCAGCAGCTCGCCACGGCCAACACCAGGCATTATAAAGGCTTTTCAGGCAAATTGGGCTTTTCATGGACAATCAGCAGCGGCCATTACATAGGAGCCTTTTATCAGAACGAATATGCAAAGAATGAAATAAGGTCGTTTATTGAAAGCGATGTGTCTGAAAACGGAACGTTTTACGACAGTTGGAGCACTGATGCCGACGACATATCGGAGAACACTCCAAGGCATGCGGCGAACATTTATTACAACGGACAGATAAACAAACTAAGCATCGACTTCAATGCCGATTACATCTGGAACAGAGGAACGCAGCAGACCACAAATGAAGAGACAAGTCTGATGCAGGAAGACCGCTACATAACGACATACAGCAAGCGCAAGACCAGCATGGCTGCCGAGAAACTGGCATTAAGCTATCCTGTAGGGAAAGGTGTCTTGACATTGGGCGAGGAATATACAAGATCCAGCACAGACAACCGCTTCAATACTGAATATGCCAACCTCAACAGCAGTCATTCAACGATAAAGGAAAGTAATATAGCCTGCTTTGTTGAGATAATGCAGCAGTTAGGCCGGATAAGCATCGGTGCGGGACTGAGGTATGAACATGTAAACTATGACTATTTTGAGCATTCTCGGTCTGAAAACAACCTCAGCCGGACCTATAACAACATCTTCCCTTCATTCAATGCCAACACAAGACTGGGCGACCTGCAGATGTCGCTATCATATGGCAACAGGGTGAAAAGGCCGGGCTATTCGGCGCTGAATGCCAATATTTCATATCTTAACAGAATGACGTACGAGTCGGGCAATCCGCGCCTACAGCCAACAAGACTGCACAACATGGAATACAGAATGGTGTGGAGGAACTATTTTGCACAGGTGGCCTATACCTATTTTGACAATCCCATTGTAAATACCACCAGGCCATACAGCAACGACGGAGAGATAACCATACTTACTTATGAAAACTTCAGTAGAAGGCACTTCGTGCAGGCATTTATGGGCGGACAGTTCAGGCTTGGGATATGGCAGCCGCGTGTAAATGTGGGAATGTTTACGCAGTGGTTTGACATTGTGGTCAACGGCAACAGCAAAAGCATGAACAAGCCCATAGGCATTGTGCAATGGCAAAATGCGATACATCTGCCAATGGACATCTGGCTGAACATCGACTGCCAGTTTACAACTGCGGGAAATGACAGAAATATCTATGCGGCACATTCTTCATACATAAATGCAAAGCTATACAAGGATTTCTGCAAAAACAGACTTAGCATGACACTTGAGGCACGCGACATATTCAACGGCTCACGCCAGAATCTTACTCTATACAACAATGCCGTAACCCTTAAGCAAAGGAATTTCAGCGACATGCGATGCCTGATGTTCACACTGCAGTACAACTTCAACGTAACACGTGACCGATACAGAGGCACGGGCGCCGGCAACACAGAGAAAAAACGCTTATAAATATCATGCAGAAGCCTTGTGTTTTTAAGGGTAAATCGTGACGGATGACACAGGAGCAGATTGCAGCAACGGCGAAACAGACGGGAAAGATTCAGGGCGGCACGCTGCTGGAAAAACATTGCAGCATGCCGCCCTGAACGGTATGTTATTAAGAACTGAACAAAAGACCGTAAGCCGCAGATGAGGCAAGCCTGCGGATTTATCCCAGCGTGATGTTCTCTACGTCAACCCGCTCATGCAGGAAGAGCTGGGCCGACTCGCGGAACTTGTCGGTGTTCTCCGTGGTGAGATAATGGCACAAGCCGTTCTTTGTACACTTTGCCTCAATGTCGGGATGGCGCACAAAGTAGTCTTTAAGGCTGTTGGACACATACTCGCCCTGCGGAACAATCTTGACACCGCGCGGCGTATACTTCAGAATCTTGTTGAGCAGCAACGGATAGTGAGTGCAGCCGAGGATGATTGAGTCGATCTGCGGGTCGCGTATCATGAGGTTCTCAATGCGCTTCTTTACAAAATAGTCGGCACCCGGACCGTCGTACTCGTTGTTCTCCACAAGCGGAACCCACATTGGGCAAGGCTCGCCCGTAACGGTGATGTCGGGAAATAGCTTGTTTATCTCGAGCACATAGCTCTCGCTCTTTATTGTTCCCTCGGTGGCAACGATGCCCACGTGGCGGCTCTGAGTGATGCTGCCTATACACTCGGCCGTGGGACGTATGATGCCCAGCACACGGCGGTTTGGGTCGAGAGAGGGCAGGTCGTTCTGCTGAATGGAGCGCAGGGCCTTGGCCGAAGCCGTGTTGCATGCCAGGATTACGAGATGACAGCCCATGCTGAAAAGCTTCATGACAGCCTGCCGCGTAAACTGGTAAACCACGTCGAACGAGCGCGCTCCGTAAGGCGCACGTGCGTTGTCGCCAAGATAAAGATAATCATAATGAGGCAGAATGTTGCGCATCTGATGCAGGATGGTAAGTCCGCCGTAACCCGAATCGAACACTCCTATAGGGCCTGGTTTTTCTGAAAGCTGCATAAGCACTGATATTTTATACGTTGAAGGCTGCCTGCAAATGCGCTGCTGACAAATTAAGCCGGTGGCACACGGGCATACAGCCGTGGAAATAAGGCCGGACCTGCCACACAAGGCGCACGGCTCCGGCCTGAAAAAGACATCAGCCACGCACGTCTGAGGCCATAAGGCAGAACCTCAAAGACATGCCGGCATGACAAATAACTGTACGGCATGCACGGCCTGAGCCGGCATGCTGCTATTTCTCCAAGTATGTAAACATGTTGCGCACCAGCGAGCTTATATCCTCACCGCTCGTAGTGTCGATATACGGCACGGCGTCGTTGTCGGTGTTGAGGATAAAGGCATATCCGCGCTCGCGGCCAACCTGACGCAATATTTCGTTAAGACGCTTCTTCAGAGGCGCATACATGTCGGCCTCGGCCTGCTCGAGCAGGCGGGCAGCTTCTTTCTTGAAAGACACGCTGTTGTTGAGAAGCTCCTGCAACTCATATTGTCTTTTCTTCAGAATTGAAGGCGCAAAGTCTTTCTGACCCTCAAGAAACGCCTCATATTTCTGGTTGAACTCTTCTTCAGAGCGCTTTGTCTCGTTGGCATACTGACGCTTAAGCTCAGCCAGACTCTTCTGCATGTCGGCATAGCCGGGCATTGCCTTGATGGCCTCGCTATAGCTTAAATAACCAAACTTAACCTGTGCGTCGGCCATGGCAGCCGGCAGGAGCAACAACAAAAAAAGAATAAGTTTCTTCATAGAGGCATAGTTAAAAAGTCAAAAGCGCCGCCTCCCTGATGGAAAGCAGCGCTCGTTATAGTGTTTAATTATTTCAGTTTATTCATTTCAGCTTTCACATCTGCCGTAACATCCTTGCTCAGAGTGTCGCTGATGTAAGGTATGCCGCCCGATACGTCCATGATGTAAACATATCCGCCGTTCTTGCCTACATTCTTTATGGCAGTCATTATCTTGGTCATGATAGGCTGCATCTTCTCCTGCTGAGCTTTCTGCAGAGCCTGCTGGTTGTCCTGCAGAGCCTGCTGATATTTCTGGAACAGCTGCTGCAGTGAAGCCTCTGTCTCCTGACGCTTTGTCTCGTTCATTGTGCTCTTTGTACGGTCATACTCGTCAGACTTTTTCTGAATTTCGTCCTGCATGGCCTTCATATCATTCTCATACTGCTTAGACTGAGCTTCAAGCTCGCCGCGGGCCTTGATGAATTCGGGAAGGCTCTGCATGATAGCCTGTGCGTCAACATGTCCGAACTTAGCGTTCTGGGCAAACAATGTCAGAGGTGCGCACAGCAACAACATTAAAACTAGTTTTTTCATTTCTTAATTGCAATTTTTATATTTAAATGTTTATTATTTGTCTGCAAAGATAATGCAAGCAGCGAGAACTACAAAATAAAAGAGTGTGAAATGCGCTTTTATTTTAATTTCAGGCGCCGGCCATATCTTGTTCAAACACAAGACATTAGTTAGAATAGCCCAACTTCGACAGCACTTCGTTGCTTATGTCTATCTTCGGCGAGCCGAAAATGATGCTTGTGTCTGACGCACGGTCGAGTATGAGCGAATATCCGCGCAGGTCGGCAATGTCCTTCACCGCGTTGTAGATTTCCTCCTGAATCGGAGTCATCAGACTGGTGCGCTTCTTGAAGAGCTCGCCCTCCGGTCCAAAATACTTGCGCTTAAGCTCGCTGGCCTCCTTCTCCTTGTTCATTATGGCCTCCTGGCGCTCCTTCTTCTGCTCCTGAGAGAGGAACACCACCTCGTTCTGATAGTTCTTGTACATGGTCTGAGCCTCTGTGTTGAGGGCGTCCACCTCTGCCTGCCACTTCTTGGCCACCTGGGTGAGCTGCTCGTTGGCACGCTCATAGGCAGGGATGTTCTTCAGGATATACTCCATGTCGACAAGAGCAAACTTCTGCGCACTGGCCGTAAATGCAACGGCCAGCATGGCAAACATCATCAATATCTTCTTCATACTTTCTTCTCCTTATTATAAATTAAACTGACAAAACCGACGTGACAGATACGCCTATATGTCCTGACGGCCAATTTATTAACTCTCTTTATCTTGACATTCGGCATCTAAGCCATTAGAATTCCTGTCCGAGGATGAAGTGGAACTGTGAGCCGCCGCGTGTGCCGAACACCTTGTCGAAGCCGTAAGCCCAGTCGATACCCATAAGACCTACCATCGGCAAGAAGATGCGGACACCGATACCGGCTGAACGCTTCATGTCGAACGGGTTGAAGTCCTTGGTGTCGTTCCATGCGTTACCTGCCTCAAGGAATCCAAGACCATAGATCGTGGTGTTGCCGAGCAGGAAAGGATAACGAAGCTCAAGCGTGAAGCGGTCGTAGGCATAGCCCTCATATCCGTAAGGAGTGAGGCTACCGTTGTCGTATCCGCGCAAGCCGATAGTTTCTTCGGCATAACCTGTTGAGTAGCCGCTCATACCGTCACCACCCATATAGTAGGTTTCGAAAGGCGATTTCTTATACTTGTTGTAAGAACCGAGCAGACCGAACTCTACGCGGGTCATGAGCACGAAACACTTCTGTCCGTTGGTAAGTGCGGTATATGTCTTGGCGCGGAACTTCCACTTGTGATACTCAACCCAGCGGTATTTCTCCTGCTGCTCGGCTGTGTATGTCGGCGACTCCGGATTGACGGCAAGGTTCTTGTAGTCCTTATGATCGAACGCTGACCAAGGCGGAGTGATTGTGAGCGATGCCATGAACTCTGAACCGCGGCGCGGGAAGAGCTGGTTGTCGGTAGATACACGCGACAGGGTGATGCCAAGATTAAGGTTGTTACAGTTACCGTTAGTAACGATAAAGTACTGCCAGTTCTTCAGCATATAGCGCTGATAGGCCAGCTCGACAGACAACTGGAAGTAGTCGTCAGGCCAGCGCAGACGCTTACCCCATCCCACTGACACACCGAGCAGCTTGACATATTTGTCTGGGTCGTAGAAGTTTTCATAATAATTATTGTAACTGTTTCCGTAACCGTAAAGGTAGTTATAATAATTATTCATGTAGGCGCTGTTGTAATAGTTGCTCGACACGTCGGTCTGCTTAGAGAAGTAAGCTCCGACAGTGAACTGTATAGGACGCTTTCCGCCAAACCAGTTGGTTGAGTAAGATGCGTTGTACGACTGATAATACGTACCGTTGGTCTGCGCTCCGATAGAAAGCACCTCACCGTCGCCGACGGGCAATATGCCGCGGTGCTCCTTATTCTTGTTGAAGAGGTTGGCCATTGAGAAGTTGTTGAGCTTCAAGCCGATACGTCCGATGACACCGGTCTGTCCCCAACCGAGCGAGAACTCAACCTGGTCGTTAGACTTCTGAACAAGATCCCAGTTGATGTCAACGGTTCCGTCTTCATAGTTAGGTCTTACATCCGGATTGATCTGCTCAGGGTCGAAGTGTCCCATAGACGCCATTTCACGTGCCGAACGCATCAAGGCCTCCTTCGAGAAGAGGTCGCCCGGCTTTGTTCTCAGCTCACGGCGCACAACGTTTTCATACACACGGGTGTTACCGTTGATGCGCACACGGCTGATGTGGGCCTGGTTGCCCTCCATGATACGCATCTCAAGGTCGATAGAGTCGCCCACGATGTTCACCTCGGTAGGCTGCAGATTGTAGAACAGATAACCGTTGTTCCAGTACTCATTGCCCACAGCGTCGTCGTCTTCAGAGAGTCGCTTGTGCATGAATTTCTGGTTATACACATCACCCTTCTTCATGCCGAGCAGACGGCTCAGATAGTCGGTTGAGAACACGGTGTTGCCCACCCATGTTATGTTTCTTATATAATATTTCTTTCCTTCGTCCACCTTCAGATAAATGCTGACATGCTTGTCGTCAACGTTCCATACGCTGTCTTCAACGATGGTGGCGTCGCGGTAGCCAAGTTCGTTATACTTGTCTATAAGGTTCTGCTTATCAGTCTTATATCGTTCGGGGGTATATTTCTTCGATTTAAGGAATGTCGACAGCTTGCCGGCCTCGTGTGTCTTGGTGAAGGCACCCTTTGTGAACAGTCCGCCCTTAATCTTAGAGTCGCTCAGGTTCTTGTTGCCCTCAATGATAATCTGGCGCACCTTCATCTTCTCCTTCTTGTCAATCTCGACGTCAAGTATCACCTGATTCTTAGCCGTAACGTCGTCACGCTGGCGTATGTTTATCTCAGCATTCTTATAACCCTTGTCGTCGAAATAGTTTTTGGCCAGCAGCTCAGCACGGTCTATCATGTTAGGCGTAATCTGGTTGCCCTTAAGAAGTCCGAGCTTTGTCTCAAGGTCCTCGCGTTCCGACTTCTTCACACCTATATAATTAATGGTTGACACACGCGGGCGCAGAGCCAGATAGAAGTGCAGATAGATTTTGTCGCCTACGATAGAGTCGGCCGCAATCTGCACGTTTGAAAACAGTCCGTGCTTCCAATAGCGCTTCACTGCCTCTGTAATCTCCTGACCCGGAAGCTCTATTTTCTGGCCGACGGTAAGGCCCGAAATACCCGTAAGCATATAATCTTCGTAACCTTCCACGCCTGACACAGCGATTCCGCCGATAACACCGGAACGCGGAGTGCCCGCATAAGAGATTTCAGGATTAACAATCTTTTCCTGCGCTACAGCCCCAATGCTGAAAAGCAATGCAGCGAGCAGTGTCAAGCATCCTATTATTCTGTTCATCTTATATGTCTGTTGTCTTGAATATTAATTATCGTTTTCAACTTGTTCCTCGGTCTTGCCGAAGCGTCTTTGGCGCTTCTGATAGCTTGCAATGGCCTCATGCAGGCTCTGCTCGTCGAAGTCGGGCCAGTAAGTGTCGCAGAAATAAAGCTCCGAATAAGCTATCTGCCAGAGCAGATAGTTGGATATGCGCACCTCTCCGCCCGTGCGTATCAGCAGGTCGGGGTCGGGCATGAAGCGTGTCTGCATGTGGTCTGCCACGACATTCTCGTCGATTGCGTCGATTGCAAGACGTCCGTCCTTAACCTCGGCAGCTATGTTCTTTACGGCGTTGGTTATCTCCCACTTTGAAGAGTAGCTGAGAGCCACCACCATCGTCATGGCACTGTTGTCCTTGGTGTGCTCCATTGTCTCGTCCAGCTTCTCCCTGACCTGTAGCGG
Source organism: Prevotella sp. CAG:255 (assembly GCF_000431195.1). Classification (NCBI taxonomy): domain Bacteria; kingdom Pseudomonadati; phylum Bacteroidota; class Bacteroidia; order Bacteroidales; family Prevotellaceae; genus Prevotella; species Prevotella sp. CAG:255. Next base: position 63,859 of record NZ_HF986766.1, read on the forward strand.
AAGCCTGTCGACATCACCGATAACGCGGAAACGCACATTGTTCTTCATGAATATCTCGTCCTCAAGAGCCGTGAGCACAAGACCCATAAGTGCGGCCACCTCATCGGCGGGGCGGTTCCAGTTTTCGGTTGAGAAGGTGTAAAGCGTCAGATACTTCACGCCGAGCTTTACACACTCTGACGTGATTTTCCTAACCGACTCAACACCGGCCTGATGGCCGTAGCTGCGCTTCTTGCCGCGCTCAGTTGCCCATCTGCCGTTGCCGTCCATGATGATGGCAATGTGCTGCGGTATGCGGTTCATGTCAATCTTAGTCTCAGTCATCTTTATTACATGTTATACATTTAGGCATGAAGCTGTAGGTTAATGTCAGCTTCAGAGCCGAATAGCAGTCAGTATTTTTGAAAAGTCCCGAACTCTTGATGCAGTAAGGGTCTGCCACACCGTCGAGCTTGTCGCTGAGCGAGAAGTGGACAGCCCACTCAAGGCCAAGGTTCAGCCGCGACCCTATTTTATATTTCACGCCCAGGCCGAGCGGAAGGTTTGCCGTAAACACGTTGTCGGCGTCAGCCTTTACGTATGTTGCGCCAAGTCCGAGGAATATGAACGGAGTGAGGCGCTTGGCTCCTCTGTACTCACGGCCCGTGCCATAAGGCCAGAAGTTGTATTCATAAGTTATTCCGAGGTCGATGAGCGTGTTGCTGAATTCAACCGGATTGTCGGAATACTCGGGATACCATGTCTCAAGCCCGGCCGAGCTGCCCTTCAGCTTTCCGTATGAGAGGTCGAGCTTAAGGCCCATGTACGGATTGATTACACGTCTGAGAATGAGCGACGCCATGGGCTGCATGTTCTTGGTCACGTTGCCGTTGAAGTCGCCCTCGTATGCCACCATGCCTGCACCCACACCAATCTCCATCTTATATTCGTTGTCGTCTTGTGCCATTGCACAAAGCGACAGCGCCGAGACAATGATGCAAAGCAGGATTTTTCTCATTTACGGGTGGTGAACTGTTATTATACGGTTATTTTGTTATTTTGTGAACGAGGTCTGGTTGTCGGCCCATCCCAGCTTGTTGAGCCTTCCGCGCCACACCTGTCCGTTGCCGCCGCATATTATCCAAAGGCAGTTTTCGTCGTCAACCGTTATGGCAAACGTGTTGCTCGTTCCGTTGGTGAAGCCTTCGGGCATAACATAGCTGTCGTCTGTATGCCATGTCAGTCCGTTGTCCTGGCTTACATATATCTTTCCGAATGCTTTTTCCTTGCATGTGCCGAGCGCTGTTCCGCCTATGGCTATGAGCACGTCGCCGTAGCGTGTCATCTTGAGGTCAGACAGGCGCGGCAGCTGATAGCTGTTCTCTTCGTTGCATTCTATCCATGAGTGCTGCTCCGAACCTGGGGCATACTCCTCTATCTTGCTCCACACGAAAGCCACAGAGTCTGCCGTAAAGGCGTCGTCGGCAGGATTGCCGGCTATTATTATGCGCTCTGAGCTTTTGTCTGTGTTAAGCGCGAAGGTGGCAAGTCCGGCATTGTGCACGGGCAGCTTTGCCTCGTCGCCTACTATGTTGTCGGCTGTCCATGTGGCACCGTTGTCGGCAGAGCTTACGGGTCTGCCTGCCGCATCCATGGCATACATCTTGCTTGTGCCTGCGCCAAGAAGCTGTCTGATATCAGCGGCTGCCACTGCTGTCCAGGCCGTTCCGTCGGCAGATGTCATCACGGTGCCGTTGCTGAGCGTATACAGCATGTTGTCCTTCACGATAACGCTCTTGTAAGCGTCGGCGTCGAGCTGAGTTGCCGCAGTCAGGGCGGTCCATGTGCCTGCCGCATCAGTTGTCAGAGCTGTAGTTGCCGTTCCGTTGCTTCCGAACAGCATCACCTTGCCGTTGAGCGTAACGGCCTTCATGCCGCTCATGGCCGTAAAGCGCGGCTCCACGGGCAGAGCATTCCAGCGGAATGAGTCGGGATCTTCCTTATGGACGTTCACGCTGACCTTGTAGGCACGATAGTATGCTCCGCCTACCGAATAGACTCTGAACTCGCGTGGCTGTGTGAAGTCTACAGAGTCAGAGCTGCTGTAATACGACAGGGTGTCGCTGTCTACATTCTTTATCACCACGATGCCCGAGTTCTTGCTTCCTACGTTGCATATCACGTGCGCAGCATCAGTGCCTGCGGGCAGAGAGTCGGGGTTGTAAATCTCGCGTTTAAGCTGGTCGATGTAGAATTTGTATTTGCTGCCGGTAATCTCTACCTTGTAGACGCTGTCCTCTCCTTCGGATGACAGAGTGTGAAGATACTGATTGACCGTACCTAAAGAAAATGACGTTATGGCGGTGTCGTCATAATATACAAAATTGTTGTCGTTGTCGTCACTAAGGCATGAAGCCAGTAAAAATGTCCCGGAGAACAGTATTGCCAAACACTGGATAATACGTTTCATTCGCTGAATATTTTCTATTTTTAGCTGCAAATTTAATCAGAATTCCTTAAATAAAGCCTGATTTTAAATACTTTATTGTCTAAATTATTAATAAATTGGACTTTTTATATACATATATAAGTTTTTTTAAAGTTTTTATAAAAAAGAGGCCGGTATGAATCACTCACGCCGACCTCACAAAACCTTAACTGATGTTGGTGTTAATCAAATTAATGATGTACATTTTGGTCATCAACAAAATTTAAGACCAACATCACTTAATTAAAAATCTAATAACATAATCTTTACCTTAAATCTATCAAACTACTAACCTATGAAAACGTATTCTCACGAACACGAAGCAAAGATAGCGCATTGTGTGCGAACACACAAGCGTTTTCCTTTGTTTTTTGCATCAAAAAGCTGTTTTTTTGACTTAAATCAAAACACTTGTTTTTCGTCAACGCAAACAGGCTGCCGTACGACGGACGACTGCCTAAAACGGCCCGAACGGCCACGGAACATGCCCCCTCACGCCGCAGCATGCACGGACGGAAACCGGGCGGCGGCAGCCTGCACGGGAGCTAAAAGCCTGCGGCAGGACATGACAAAAGCCGCGCCCGGCCACACATGCACACGCATGCAGGCCGGGCGCACATACCGCCCTGAAAGGGACAAAAAGACTATCACGCAGCGGCATCAGCGGCGCGTGAACACCATGCCGTCTACGACAAAGCTCTCCTTAACTCCGCCAGAGGCACCGACAGACACGGGCGACTTGACCGTAATCTGGCGTGTTGACGGGTTATAAACGAGCACGGCACGGTAAGTGTTGCCGTCGCGTCCGCCTACATACTCAATCACAGCCTTGTTGCCCTCTATCTTGCGGGCCCTTATCAGGCTGTTGTCCACCTTCATTCCGTTGCCGTATGCAACATAAATAGTTCCGTAGCACATCTCACTTCCGCCTTCGGCGTTTTCCTCATACATGCTCTTGTAGTAGAGGTTTATGCGCAGCGTGCCGTCGCCCTTTGCCAGCTTCCATTCACCGTTGAACGGCGACGCCCTGTGCAGGACATACGAATTCTGCGGCAGTTTCTTCAGTTCGTCGTCCACATACGAGAAGCCGTCGCTGCTGGTCATCTTCAAACTGCCGTCTGCCATATACTCGAAGCTGAGCTTGGAGTCTTTCTCGGCAAAGTAGGCTGTGGCCGTGGCCCTGTTGCCGCTCATCTTAAGGTTTTCAATCGTATACGCCATCGACGTGTCATCGGGCTTGATTCTTATTATGCCGGCACACGGGTCGCCGTCCATCGAGTTAGGGTCAGATATGCTCTTTCCGTAGAAGTCGATGTCGACATACAGTCCGTCGGCATACCAGGCACCCTTGAACGGACGGGCAGTCTGAGCCTGAGCCGAAGTTACAGACGAGAATAACAACACACTGATAATAGCTTTTAGCAGCATTGCAGGTTTCATAATTTTAAGATAAGATGGTTAGGTTAAACATTTAAGAAACTCATCTCCGCGGGGCGTACAAGGGCGGAAGCCGCACCATGACACGCACGGGATATTTTTTTTACAAATATACTGAATTTATTTTTCTTTCGTGCCGGCAGGATAAAAAATAAAAGCGCAACCGCATAATTTATATAAGGCAGAGGGGATATGGCATGAAATGTTGACAACTGTGAAATGCGCAGAAGCAAGATGTCTTGCCTAATGCCGGCACCACAAAAACAGCCTGCTTTGCAAAAGACGGCAAACGGCACGCCGAAACATGGCCTTTTGCAGGCTGAAAGGGCACCTTTTGGAACGTAAAAGGTATGCTTTTGCAAAGCCGTAAAATGCAATATGTTTTCAAGAAAGGCTCATCACCCACGACAATACGACATAACCTACTGACCATCAACAACATAAGCCGCAGCGAACCATGTCTGCAAATCATCACGCCGGGATGCCATGCGGTAGATGTGATGAGTCAGGGCATCAACTCATCACACCGCAAACGTCTGGCATACAGCGCATAACATGCCGCCGTGATGAGTGACGAGTAAATACGAAAAACTTTTCTGTTTCATATAACTCCAAATCGTCATCATGACAAATATGGCTTTATCCATTTTGTTCATTCATGCCTTCAAGCCGTCTTTTTGTCTCTATTGAAGCATTTTCGTCTGTCTTTCCATGACATAATCTGCCATAACCGCGAAAGGCGAAAACTACGACCCGCTCAATATTAAGCAAAAATACAGACAGAACAATAACGGCAGACTTGGGATTATCCATCTGCCCCACCCCGCCAACAGGCATCAGGGGCTGTCAGGCAGACTCACCGCACGCTGCACGGCAGGGAGCCATGGGCCATACGGCAGGGCACAAAAAGAAAGTAGGCATGCCATAAGGCACGCCTACTTAAAAGGATATCTAAATCTATTTTATTCAGAATTAGAGTTTCGGACCTGCAGCTACGAGAGCCTTACCAGCCTCATTTCCTTCGTACTTAACGAAGTTCTTGATGAAGCGGCCTGCGAGGTCTTTAGCCTTAGCTTCCCACTCAGCAGCGTCAGCGTATGTGTCGCGCGGATCGAGGATCTTAGGATCAACTCCAGGAAGTTCTGTCGGAACCTCGAAGTCGAACATAGGTATCTTCTTTGTAGGAGCGTTGTTGATAGAACCGTCGAGGATAGCGTCGATGATACCACGTGTGTCGCGGATTGAGATACGCTTGCCAGTTCCGTTCCAACCTGTGTTAACCAGGTAAGCCTTAGCACCGCTCTTCTCCATCTTCTTAACCAGCTCCTCAGCATACTTTGTAGGATGCAGCTCGAGGAATGCCTGACCGAAGCAAGCAGAGAATGTAGGAGTAGGCTCTGTGATACCACGCTCTGTACCAGCCAACTTAGCTGTGAATCCTGAGAGGAAGTAGTACTTAGTCTGCTCCGGAGTCAGGATAGATACAGGAGGCAGTACGCCGAATGCGTCAGCTGACAGGAAGATTACCTGCTTAGCAGCCGGTGCGTGAGAAACAGGCTTAACGATGTTGTCGATGTGGTAGATAGGATAAGAAACACGAGTGTTCTCAGTTGTGCTCTTGTCTGTGAAGTCGATCTTGCCCTCAGCGTCAACAGTTACGTTCTCGAGCAGAGCGTCGCGGCGGATAGCGTTGTAGATATCGGGCTCGCTCTCCTTGTCGAGGTTGATAACCTTAGCGTAGCATCCACCTTCGAAGTTGAACACGCCGTTGTCGTCCCATCCGTGCTCGTCGTCACCGATAAGCAGACGTTTCGGGTCAGTAGACAGAGTTGTCTTACCTGTACCAGACAGACCGAAGAAGATAGCTGTGTTCTCGCCGTTCTTGTCGCAGTTAGCAGAGCAGTGCATTGAAGCGATGCCCTTCAGCGGCAGGAAGTAGTTCATCATAGAGAACATACCCTTCTTCATCTCACCACCATACCATGTGTTGATGATAACCTGCTCTCTTGAAGTTACGTTGAACACAACAGCTGTCTCTGAGTTCAGACCGAGCTCCTTGTAGTTTTCAACCTTAGCCTTAGAAGCGTTGTAAACAACGAAGTCAGGCTCAAAGTCCTCAAGCTCTTCCTCAGAAGGACGGATGAACATGTTCTTTACGAAGTGAGCCTGCCAAGCTACCTCCATGATGAAACGAACAGCCATACGTGTGTCCTTGTTGGCACCGCAGAAACCGTCGATAACATAGAGTTTCTTGTTTGAAAGCTCATTCTTTGCTATTTCCTTAACAGCAGCCCAAGCTTCCTGAGAAGCAGGTTTGTTGTCGTTCTTATATTCGTCTGAAGTCCACCATACAGTGTCCTTTGAAGTTTCATCCATTACGATGAACTTATCTTTAGGAGAACGTCCGGTGTAAATACCTGTCATTACGTTTACTGCACCGAGTTCTGTCACCTGACCTTTGTCAAAACCCGTAAGGCCGTCTTTTGTCTCTTCCTCAAACAATACCTCATAAGACGGGTTGTAAAGAACCTCAGTTGTACCTGTGATTCCATACTTTTCTAAAACTGACTTATCAAACTTTGCCATTTTAATAATATATTAAAAAGTGAATTATTTGTTCCTGATAGTTACCTTAAATCGGCTGCAAAGTTAGCAAAAAATCGATTATCAGCCAACAATGAAGGGTATAAAAAACACCTATAAAAAGTCTTTTTAGGTTAAAGTATTAAAAATTTAAACTGCCCGAAGTATTTTTGCAATTTGCACTTTGCAAAAATCGAGAAATATTTTTACTTTTGCACAAATACATAACATACAGTCACGAAAGACTGCAGAAAAAGAACAAAAGCATGCAAGTAATTAATTTTAGCGAAACCAACTCGATTTTAAACCAATATCTGGCAGAGATAAGAGACGTAAACTATCAGCAGAACCGCCTGCTGTTCCGCAACAACATAACGCGCGTGGGCGAGATGATGGCCTACGAGATAAGCAAGACGCTCGAATATGAGACGAAAGACGTAACCACGCCCCTGGGCGTATCGCGCGTCAGCGTGCCTGCCGACAAGATTATCCTTGCCACGATATTCCGCGCCGGACTGCCTTTCCACAACGGATTCCTCAACGTGTTCGACCATGCAGGAAACGCCTTTGTGAGCGCATACCGCGAATATACCGACAACGAGCACACCGAGGTGGGCATACATGTTGAATATCTTGCCACGCCGAGCATCGACGGCAAGACGCTCATCATAGCCGACCCCATGCTGGCAACGGGCGGATCGATGGAGCTGGGCTACAAGGCCTTCCTTACCAAAGGCACGCCCAAGCGCATACACATAGCCTGCGTGATAGCCACACCCGACGGCATAGACCACATAAAGAAGACTCTGCCCGACGACAAGACCACAATATGGTGCGCAGCCGTTGACCCGGGCATGAACGAGCATAAATACATCGTGCCGGGATTCGGCGATGCCGGCGACCTGTGCTACGGCAGCAAGCTGTAATCATGACAGACTATTTTTCTTAGCCCAGACTGCTTTCATCAAGATTAGGATTAAGGAAAAACATATAAAAAGAAACGCCCCGCAAACAGCTGTTTGCGGGGCGTTTC
>NZ_HF986767.1:0-66155 GCF_000431195.1 Prevotella sp. CAG:255
ACGTGCTCTGGCCAACTGAGCTAAAGAGGCAACGTTAAGCAGCCGTTAGGCGCTTGTTGTAAGGACGTGTCCTAAAACGGCTGCAAAGATAGGCATTATTTTTTAATCTCCAAAACTTTTCGCGATTTTTTTTATCTATTGCGCAATTTTTCTTTAAATTTCGCCAATTGGACCTTCAAAGAGTCCACACAGAGGTCAATTCCCTCTTCAAAAGTATCGCACACTTTTTCAACAAAAAGACGTGAGCCGGGAACCATTACAGTGATACTTGTTTCCTTATTCATGGCAGTGGCAGGCTTAACAACTTTAAGTTGAACCTCTACAGTTTGAATATCCTCATAAGATTTTTCCAACTTGGCAGTTTTCTTTTCGATAAATGCCTTCAATTGTTCAGTAGCGTCAAAATGGATTGACTGAATTTTAACTTCCATAGTTACCTCCTTGTAATTTTAAGGGTTAAGCCCTTGGATGGGCGGATTTGTAAACTTTCTTAAGCTGTTCAAACGTGGTATGAGTATATATCTCAGTAGTTGTCAGCTCCTGATGCCCCAACAGCTTCTTAACGCTCTCAAGTCCGGCGCCATGATTAAGCATGGCTGTAGCAAATGTATGGCGCAGCACGTGCGGGCTGCGTTTTTTAAGCGAGCTCACCCGCGCAAGATTGTCCGACACGCAGACTCTCACTTGCGGATAAGTGAGCCTGCGGCCCTTTGCCGACACAAACAGCGCCGGCTCAAGCCTCGTCACGACTTTGTCTCTTAGTTCCATATATGCCGACAGCGCGTCGCGCAGCCCTTGGCCAAACGGAATGACGCGCTGTTTGTTTCTTTTGCCAGTAACCTTCAGCTGGCAGGCTTCGAGGTCAACCATGGCATCGTCAAGCCCTATAAGTTCGGCAGCGCGCATCCCTGTCTCATAAAAAGTCATTATAATAGTACGCGCGCACACATCTTTATAGTCAGAGAGATTCCACATGCTGCCGTTGAGCAGCTCGTCCATCTCGCTTTCCTTGACGAATTGTGGCAATGGTTTGTTTTTCTTCGGGCCTGTCAGACCGTGGGCCGGATCTGAGCAAACAAGATTTCGGGAAAGGGCAAAACGAAAAAAGGAACGCAATGCGCTCAATCGCCTGTTGACCGACGACGCACTGTTTCCCTTATCCATCATACTCTCCATCCAGTCGCGGATGACATCAGAGTCGACCGACTCCCATGAGAGATGAGCATCCAAATTTTTGAAGTACAGTTCAAACTCTTTCAAGTCTGCTCCGTATTCCTTCACGGTTCTCGCGGAGTAGTTCCGCTCAAACTGGAGGTAGTTCAAAAATTCTCTTATCATCATAAATACAGTTGCTCAAACCATGTTATTCGGCAACGAATTTACAAAAATAAAACCGAACCGCCAAATTTTTCCGCCAAATTCTTTTCCGCTTTACAGGGAATAACTATCATGAGCAGGAAAAAGAAAAATCCGGCACTGAGGAAACCTTATATGTCAACATTTCATCAGAGCCGGACCATAATAAATCCATAGTGCTTAAAATCAGAAAGTAGGAATTGCTCTTCCTGCGGAGCCTATCGACGGCATGTCACGGTTATCTTTTATCTTCTTGCCAATACTGAAATTCCACGACACGTTCAGACTTACAGATGTGTTGTGGCTGAAATACTTGCGCGTCAGCATCCATCCGTCGCCATACACAGTCATTTTCGGTCTGTTATAAAACACGCCATTGTAGCTGAGGTTTACGTTCAGCTTGTTTTTCAACAGCGACATATATGCCTGGGCATTGAGATTGAACCAGCCGTCATATTCATACGACAGCGTCTTTGTCTTGGTCGAAGCTGCAAAGTCGAGTGTTATGCCATAGTTTTTGGCTATTTTAAAATTGTTACTGGTTGAAAAATATAAAGAAGTCTGACTGACAGACTTTCCCGGCATGCTCTCGCGCCTGTTTCTGACTATCATCTCGGTGTTGGTGTACCAGAAGTCAAAGACTTTAGTCTGATATGCCACCGACAGCTTGTGCTGTATCTGCCATCCGGCGTTTTCCGGCCTTGTAAAATAGGTATCCTTACGGTCAGGGTCAGCATGCATAATCACCTTCACCAAATTGTCGCCATAGTTGAAGTCGTAGTACACGGTCCACTTTCTGTGATATGCCAGCCACACATAAAAGTCGTGACGATTTTCTTTTGTCAAGTCAGGGTTACCTATGCTGTATTGATTTTGTCCCTGCCATGTAACGGTAGGCAGTGTATAGTTATAATTCGGCAAGGAGTAATAATACTGGTAGTTGAAGTTAATATAAAATTCTTTTGCCGGCGACGGATTTTCCTCCTTGCTGAGATTCCATTGCGCAAAGATACTCGGGTATATTCCGTCTTCCCATAAATCTACATTGTTTTTACTGTCAATACGGTCACGAAATACGGTTTTCGTCCCGTGATAGTTAAGCGTTCCCTGCACATACAGGAACTTGCCTATCTTCGTGCTATAGTCCACCCATGCGCCATAGTCGGTGCCGGAGCTTACATAGCGCCCGTCACGAATGTATCCAAGCTGCGTTGTCCCCGTGTCGTCGTGCTTGTCGTACATATAACCGTAAACCAAGCCGGCATTTAAATTCGATTTTTTGTTTAGCACCACATGCAACACCGGGTCTATCCATACGTTATTCGTATTATAGCCAAGTCTGGCATTGTCGGCAGTGGAGTTCAATACATAGCTTAAGCCTTCGCTGTAATCCTGCCCCGAATAACTTCCTCTGAAAAAGAAATAGCTGACACTGTCTTTACGGAAAAAGTGTTTGTATTGCAGTCCGACACTATAATACCGGGGTTTCGACAGACTGTTAATATTCAAGAGATCCGTGCCGTCATGGCTGTTGGTCGACGTTTCGCCGTTACTCATTCTCACGCCTCCGTACACATAGATTCTGTCAAGATCAGTAGGCGAATATCTCAGCGCGAGATTATCCATAAGATAGCCATTGCCCCTGGTTACGCTGTTTGTTTCAGTTTGTGTCTCCACATTGTCCGCCACGTCGTTCTGCACCTGCGACCGCACCGACTTGTCGTGCAGGCTGCCTGTCAGCAGGTTGCTTACTCTCACCTTGCCTCGCGCATATAGAAGATTCAGCCCCGGCAAGGCACGCAGAAGACCATCCTGACTGGCTCTGCCATTGAATGTCAGCGTGCCGAGCACACCGCCGTCGTCACGCAGATAAATTTTTATCACGCCGCCAATACCCAAACCATAAGAGGCATCAGGGTTGGTTATCACATCTATGTGTGAAATCATCGAGGGGTCGATGGTCTTCATCTGCTCCTGTGTTATTTCTTGCTCCTCAAGATATATCAAGGTGTTTTGCCGTCCGTAGACGCTGACATCCTCACCCCTCACGCTGACGCCGCGCATAAATTTCATAAAATCCAGCAGCGTCTGGCCTTTAGCCAGCGGATTGCCTTTCACCCTGACCGTTATGGTGCCGTTTGACTTCACGCTCGAGTAATCCGCCATGACCGTCACTTCGTCGAGCATTTTTGCAGAACCGCCCATAACGACCGCGCCCAAATCGAGAGGGCCGCTTACGCGCAGTTTTTTATTGTATTTGTCATAGCCCACGCACGTTATGCCGAGAGTGTAGCGTCCTTCGGATATGCTGTCTATCATGAACGTGCCGTCGTTGCCGGTAATGACAGGCGCCAGCTTTGTTCCGTCGTCAAGCCGTGTCATCGTCACAGTGGCGCGTTCTATGGCGTTGCCGGCATCGTCTGTCACGCGTCCGGTAACAGTGATGCCAGTCTGGGCATTCGCAGTGTATGCAAACAGTGCTATTATAAAGGCTAAAAAGTGTTTCATAGTTTAATTTTTTATTTGTATCAGATATTTGCGGAAAACACGAGCAAGCGGCATCAGCGTGCTTTGCGCCACTTCGACTTATAAGTTGGTCATGTATTATGAATGTTTTCAATTTGTCGGCAAATCCGTTATGTGTAAACCTTGCCTGTTCTTGCCAGCTGTTTTCCTTTCAGATTACCTATTTCTCTGATAATTCCGTTAATTTTCATAGCGTAAAGTTTAATGTGTTTTTACAATCCCTACAAACCGACTATATTAAGGTATATAGAATTTGTTTGCCGCAAGAGGTTCGGGCTTAAGCCTCTGCAAAGATTATAGCCAAGAAAGATAAGCCATGCCGGCCTGACTACACTCTTTAACATAAATGCATATATATGCAAAGATAATAATTATATTCCAAAACTTCATCCTTTTACTTTTTTTAACCTTAATCTTACAAAAATCACATTTTTTAAATCGCTCCACAAGACAGCCTGAACAAAATCAGACATCGCCGACACATTTTTTAAACGCCATATAAAGAGCCGGATGTCAAAGGGCAATACCGAAACAAGCCCAACAGCCATATACGCCAACAGCCCTACCCTCAGGATGCATGCACAGGAGAAAAGCCAATGCTGATGCTTACAAACACGATGCAGACAGCCGAAGCTGCTACACACACAACAACAATAATAACAAAAAAACGTGATTGATTATCGCTTTCCAAAAAAAATACGACGAAAGCGCCATAAGAAAACAGCAATGCCTCAACGGCACACAGACGCTACATATTTTTATATATAAAAAAAGGATGTGGCACAGTCACTCCGTGTACATCCCCCCAATAGCCTATCGGCAAAATTACATCGTCCTGCGAACGCACCATCATATCGGCTGCAAATATTCGCAGGACCTTATCATTACTTTTTAACGCCTAAGCGGTATACCCATTCAATATTGGTTATTCCTCTGTAGCTCTCAGTTTCTGTACGTAAATAGCGCGTTCCATCTTGAGCCTCTTCAAGACAGACGGCTTATCGAACTGCTGACGTGCACGAAGTTCCTTTACGACACCTGTCTTCTCAAATTTTCTCTTGAATTTCTTCAATGCTCTTTCGATGTTCTCGCCATCTTTAACTGGTACAATGATCATTTTTTGTCTTAAAATTTTATATGTTAAACTTATTTTTTAATTTCATGCTATTATTAGCGGCTGCAAAATTACATCTTATTTTTTTATCTTCCAAATATTCAGAGGCTTTTTAAGCAAAAAGTATTTATTTTTCACATCTGCCTGACTTTCAGCGGTTAAATTGCCCATGCAAAACGTTTTATTGAGCATATGAAACGTAGTTCGGCGTAGCCAATTATAAATTATGAATTGTGAATTATGAATTATGAATTGTTACTACAGCTCCGGGTTAAAGTCCCAGTCTGTAGCCTAACGTCAGCGTGAAAGCCGAAGAACGCTTCAATTTGCCGTTAAGGAGGTAATACTCCAGAAAATAGCTGGTTCCGTCGGTCGAAAGATTCTTCGCAACAATCTCGTCATCTTTTATGTCGAGCAGTCCAAATTCATATCTTGCATCAAGTACAAAACGTTTGTATTCATACGAGAGTCCCAGAGGTATGGTAACATCAACCTTACGGCAACGGTCTTTTATGTCTGTATATTTGCCGTCCCACGGTTGTCCGTCAAATATCTCTTTGTATCCCCTTGGATATTTTGCGCTCAGCATGAAGTCTACCTGCACTCCGGCTTTAACGGCGAGACCTTTATATATATAAAAGTTAGCCATTACAGGCACACTGAGGTAAGAAAGCTTCACTTTATGCCCGTCTCCATCTTCTTGCCAGAATTTAAGTTCTTTATCATACATGTCATCGTCTATTTGTCCGGTTCCGGGATCCTCCAAAGGCCCTTTAAGATAAGCATACCCCCAGATAAACTTGTCGAAACCGCATCCGCGCTCCGAATAATCAATCCCCAAAGTTACTCCGAGCCATTTTGTAGCCATATATTCGGCCTCCACTCCTGCCTTTATCCCAGCTTTATACGCAGTATTGTCAATGCCGCTTACATCTGAAAAAGTAAGTCCTATCTTTGGCTGCAAAGAAAATTCGCCTGCCTGACGCTGCGCAAACATCGTCAGAGGCATAAGAAAGACAGCAATTAAAGCAAAAAGTTTTTTCATACTATTTTTATAATGATTAAAATTCCACACCAGCAGTCTGAACACATGGACTGACAGAATCAGACATTTATATAAATGTATAAAAAAGACCATTCTTCACACTCTTTTCCCCTTCAGCATTGCTCATTCGACATTCTTATGGGGCGATATTCCGGTATCGTTCACGGGTTCAAATATTCTTTTAAGACAGGTTCCGACTGCAGATTTAGCAATATTTTACAAAAATAAGAATATTTTTTGTCTCATCAAAACTTTAAACACTTTATTTATTTGCCGGCATCAGCATGCAGCAACCTGAAAATAATATTTCATGAAGGAAAAAAACCTGAACAAATCACATTGCTGAATAAAAACGGACTTAGCTTCCTTTTTGATTTCCTTTGACACTCTCATACTGAGATATTTGAAAATTAAAATCTGTTGGACGAAAATTCGGGCAGTTTTCGCGTGCAAGTGTAATCCGGTGTGTTACAATGTGTTACGGCAAAATCTGGCAATATGTGCAACATTTTTTGTCCCATTTCGGACAAAAAAGCTATTATTTCAATAAAAAAACAGGCCTGTTTTCCCCTTAAAAGCGGTGCTTTTTCCACTAAAAAGTTGCCGAGTAATTTTTCAAAAGCATGCCTTTTGCATGATAATGTAAACATACTTTACCGATGCAAGCCATAAAAGCGCTCTCCGTTTTCTATTTCGGCAGAAAATCATGACATTTTTGTGATGACACTTTGAGCGGCAAAATACCTGATGAGCTGACAATGCTTCAAATCATGAGCACCTGTCTTATGCCATACATCTTGTAAAAATAAAATAAGCGGAAGTAGCCCAAGGTATTCCTTAAAGGACGACTTCCGCTTATAAAGTTACAGGAAAACAACTGCCGATGAGGTGTTATGCTACATACTTTAGCCTGTAAATCAATAAAAAGCAAGATTCACGGCATCAGATTTCTGCACAAGCCGATGCCAGCCACTCGCGGTCTTCGCCTTCGAGATGCTGCGAAAGGCGGTCGTAGACAGTGCGGTGGTATTCGTTGAGCCACTCTTTTTCTTCAGGCAGCAGCATCTCTTTATTAACCGGAGCGAGGTCTATCGGACAGAGCGTAAGCGACTCGAAGCCGAGGAACGAGCCAAACTCGGTGTCGCGATATGGCACGGTGAGCAGCGTGTTCTCTATCCTCACGCCGAAGCGTCCGGCAAGATATATGCCCGGCTCGTCGGTAACGGTCATGCCTTCAACGAGCGGTGCAGGCCTGTATTCCATGCGTATCTGGTGAGGACCTTCGTGGACATTGAGATATGAGCCTACGCCGTGGCCCGTGCCGTGCATGTAGTTGAAGCCGTAGCGCCACATGTCTTTGCGGGCGAGCGCATCGAGCTGTGTGCCGCTGGCGCCACGCGGAAACTTGCAAAGCTCCAGCTGTATGTGGCCTTTCAGCACAAGCGTATAGACGAGTTTCTGCTCCTCGGTTACATCGCCCAGGGCTATGGTGCGCGTTATGTCGGTGGTTCCGTCGAGATACTGCGCACCCGAATCTATCAGAATAAGTCCTTCGGGACGCAGCGGCACGTCGGTTTCGGGCGTTGCCTCATAGTGAACAATGGCTCCGTGCTCCTGATAGGCGGCAATGGTGTCGAACGATATGTCCTTAAACAGCTTCTGCTCCGCGCGCAGCGATGTCAGCTTGCGGTCGACGCTCATCTCGGTCTCACCGCCGGCCTCAACGGCAGGCTTAAGCCAGCGCAGAAACTTCACCAGCGCAACGCCGTCGCGCAGCATGGCGCGGCGGAAGCCTTCTATCTCGGCACTGTTCTTGACGGCCTTCATATATGGTATGGGCGACGGCTGCGCCACCTTCTCGCATCTGACGGCACTGAACAGCGTATGGTTTATCTCGCACGAATCGAGCAGTATGTTATATTCAGAATATGCAGCCAGGGCATCTTTCACCTTATTATAATCTGCAATGTCTACGCCCTCGCCCTTCAGATACTCACGCACGCCGTCGTCGAGCTTGGCGCCGTCAACGAACAGCGTGGCATGGCGTGACGTTATGAGCAGATAAGACACAAACACAGGATTGCAGTGGACATCAGAGCCTCGCAGGTTGAGCGTCCAGGCTATGTCGTCGAGCGCGGCGGCAAGCATTCCGCAGGCGTTTATGTCCTTCAGCATTGCGCGTATGCGCTCCAGTTTCGAGGCGCACGACTCTCCGGCATACTCCAGCGGATGAACGGTTATCTTGTTCTGCGGCACCGGCGGACGGTCGGTCCATATCTGCCCGAGCGGATCAAAGTTGGTTCTTACGGTTATGCCGCCCTCATTCCGAAGTCCGGCAATGAGCTCTGCCACCGAAGCTTCTGAATTGACCATGCCGTCGATGCCCACAACGGGACTCGAAACGAAAGAGAGCTTCTGGCCGAGCCACTTTATTATCGACGGCGTGCCCTCAACACGCTCTTTCATCAGCTTAAACTCCGTGCCTTCGAGCTGCTCGGCAGCGGCAAGGAAATAGCGCGAGTCGGTCCACAGCGCGGCAGCGTCCATAGTAACAACGGCTGTTCCCGCCGAACCGTTGAAGCCGGATATCCACTTGCGCCCCTCCCAATGTTCGGGCACATACTCGCCGTTGTGAGGGTCGGTAGAAGGGAATATAAACGCATCGATGCTCTCGCGGCGCATCACGTCGCGCAGGGCTGCCAGTCTTTGTTCTATAATAGTGTTCGTCATAATGAATAAGATTTTTCAGAATAGTCTGAACAAAGATAATTCTTTTTAGACTTAACAGCAAACTAAAACAGAAATAACCTGATTATTTTTTAGCAGATACCTTAGAAGCCGTTTGTATCTACACTTAGCGTTTTTAGGATTAAGACAAAAAGAATCAGCGGACAAGGGATAACCCCTGCCCGCTGACATCACAGAAAAATTTACTACATTAAGAACCTAAAAAACTTATTTAAGCATAACTTTCTTAACTATGCGCTGGCTGCCGCATCTTACGTCTATCATGTAAACGCCGCCTGCCAGGCCATCTACTACAACGGTTCCGCCCTCAACGTCGAATGAACGCACCATCATGCCGGCTGTGTTGTATACGAGCACCTTAGCCTCGCCGTCAACAGTGATCACGATGTTTCCGTTTTCAACCTTAATGCCTTCGCCTGAAGTTATTCCGCCGATACCTGTTGTCTCAGGCTTAACGCCTATAGTCTTCAGCGTCAGTTCAGGATAAGCCGCATTGGTCATAGAGCAGTAAACATTCTCGTCGAAGTTCTTCATGAATGTTGTAACGCCGTTGTCAATAGTATAGTCAGTGCCCTCAACGAGAGTTGCGCCTGATTCTGTTGTCCATGTGTAAACTGTAGGATTCTCAGCCACCATATACTCGCTGCTCAAGTCAACCTTACCACCATCTACAGTAATCTCAACGTCCTTCTGAGGAGTATACTTATAGTTCATCGGGTTATGGATGTCGAATACAGGCAGAGTGCTGAACTTAAAGTTATTGTCGTAAGCGTATACCATGCTATATTTATCTGCCTGGCCTGACATATCGAGCGATGAAAGGTTATTACCATTGCAATAAAACTCGCGTAATATCGGGCAATTAGTAACATCAAGAGTCTTCAACTTATTATCTGAAACTCTCAGCTGATACAAGGCGGGAAGCTCAGGAAAAACCAAAGTTTCAAAATTATTGCCACTAAGTTGTAGTGTTGCCAACTTTGTATTGTTGCTAAGGTCTATTGCCGAAAGCTTGTTATTGATCAAGGACACATTTGTAAGATTGGTAAGTTTAGACAAGTCTATCTGTTCCAGGTTACAATCTGACAATGTCAGGAATCCGAGGAGAGTGTTGTTGCTCAGATCTATCTCTGTAAGGCCTGCGTTAGATAATGTCAACGTGGTCAAATCTTTCAATTTAGATATATCAACCTTTTCCAAAGCAACATTAGACATACTCAAGACAGTAATATCACAGTAAGACTCATCATAGCCATAAATTGTTATATTCTTGTTGGCACCAAGCTGTGATGTCAATGTTGTATTTCCACTACCCAATATACACTCAGCCAGTTTACCGTCACCGAAATCTACATAAACAGCTTTAGGAGTCTTGGCAGCCAATATCATCCTTACTTCAGAACCCACTTCTGCGGTACTAACCAAATTAGCCAACACAAATTCCGGTTTTTCAGAAGTTTCAACAAGAGTTGTTGTAAGAGTCAGATCTGGATAAGCCTCGTTTGTCAGCTCAGCATATACTTTCTCCTCCTGAACTTTCAAGAATGTAGTAACACCATTTTCAACATTATAATCTACACCCTCTTCCATTACATTTCCGCTTTCAGTCTTCCATGTAAACTTGGTATTCTTGCCCTTAAATGTTGCCTCCTTAGACAAATCTACCATGAATGATTTTTCAGCAATAGTTACAGGATTCTGGTTACCGTAAACAAACTCCTGTGCCGTAGTCTGAGGCAATGTGCTGTATGTAAAGTAGTTTCCTTCAACATTCAGTTTCTCAAGTTTAGTGTTATATGCCAAATTTACTGACTTAAACTTATTGTATGACATATTCAGGTCACGGATGTTGTACATAGTTGTAAACATATAGTCGGAAACCTCGTTATTTGAGAAGTCTAGGACCTCTACTGAAGATGCTCTGCTTAAGAAAGACAGGTTCTTAAGTTTATTGCCAGAGCAGCTGATTTCTGACATAGCAGAAGCAGAAGATTCGAATACTATGCTCTCAAGCTGATTATTGTCACAGCTAAGCATCTTAGTATTCGTAAGTCCTTTTATACTCAAAGTTGTAAGTTTATTGTTGTCAAGCTGAATAGAATTAAATTTCAAATTGCCAGACAGGTCTATTTCTGCAATCTCGTTATTATTAAGGTTAAGATTTCTTATAGCCTTAGATTTAAATATATTCGCACTGGTAAGTTTCATTCCAGAAGCATCGAAGTCTTTGAGCTGAACACCAGAAGCAGTATAAACCTTTATGTTAGCGCCCTTAACCTCGCCGCTGACCTCTTGTGGCGTGTCAGACAGAGTAAACTCTTTAAGTTCACCGTCACCAAAGTCAACCTCAACCTTTTCACCCTTACCGAATGTAGACAAGTTCATGGCAAATGTCTCACCAACAGCCAAACCTGTTGTCATATCGGCAGCAAGTGTAGACTTTCCAACATCCTCAGGATTCAAAACAAGGAAACGGCTTGTTTTTAATTCAAGACCTGGATACTTATCATTTCTAAAAGCACAATATACGCTATCACTTTGAGCTTTAAGGAACGTAACCACACCTTTATCATAAGTATAATCAGTTCCTTCTGTCAGCCTTGTGCTTGATCCATAAGGACTATTGCTATCTGTAAGGTAAACAGTAACTGTTGTTTCATGTTCAGAATCATATATGTCTTTTGAAAGATCTAAGGTTTCTTCTATAGAAAGTTCTTTCGCTACAGACATTTCTTTCTGAGGATAATATGAATAGTTCTTTAATGCATCATAGGCTAAAGGCAATGAATTAAACGTGAAATAATTATATCTTAGTTCCAACTCTATCATATCATTATTCTTTGAAAGGTCAAGACTTTTCAAATTATTTCCAGTTAAAACCAAAGACTGCAATTTTGGATTTTTAGAAAGATCCAAATCTGTCAAATCATTATATGCAACAAACAACCTTATCAATTCAGGGTTATTGCTCACGTCCAATGTCTTATGACGATATTCGTAAGGTGTTTTTTGAGTAAGATACAACTCTCTCAATTTTGTATTTTTGCTGACATCAACCGTGGTTATTTTTGTTAGTCCTATACTAAGTATGAGCAATTCAGTATTTTTACTCACATCTATTGTTGACAGTCCCGTTTGATCAACAGACAAACGTTGCAAACCAAGATTATTTGAAACATCTATACTGGTCATGTTAGCAGCTCCATAAGCAGCAATCTCACGTATTTTCTTGTTATGAGAGAAATCAATATTCCCCATTTCAAAATTTGCCTGAGCATAAAGATACAAAAGTTCCTCATTCTTTGTTATGTCCAAACTTTTAAGACGGTTATCTTGACAATCAACATAAAGAAGTGCAGGATTTTGTGTCAAATCCAATTCAGGCAAGACATTGTGACCACAATCAATATAATAAAGTTTGCTGTTTTTTGTCAAATCCAATACAGACAAGCCATTTCCATAGCAACTAAGCATTTCTAGATTTTCGCAGTTTGACACATTTAATCCCGTCAAAGAAACCATTGGGCAATAGAGAAATGTTATGAGCGTCTTGCTTCCATAAACCTTAACGCTGCCATCACTTACTTCTCCATCTATCAATATGGTATCCTTCTTTCCGATATCATAATCTTTTACATTACCACCACCGAAGTCAACTTTAATTGTACCACCCTCAGCATCGGACGTACCAACATTGAATGAAATTGTCGTTCCTGCAGTTTTCAGATCCAACACGCACTCGTCCTCTCCGTCAGGAGCCTGAACGTTCATGGCATTACTATAATGTGGAACAGTCCACAACGCCACCAACAACATCAAAAGGGTAGACAACAACCTGTTATCAGTTCCCCTGCTTGTAAACAAATTCTTCATAAGCATTAAAAAATTTAATTCGCTCCAAAGATAGGCACATTCTGATTAAACTTCAAGCTTATTAGGGGGATAAAAAGGGGACCCTGGTAGTGTTTTTATGGGGATATATCGTTTTTTTGCCCTAAAACAGGAGGTTACACATTAAAAGAAAAAAAGATATTGATACATAGAATGTGTATCTTCAAGTCCCATTTTTCTTGCAATTTTCTGTTTTTTCTTTTTGCAATACTCCGATGTTATGTTCAAAAGGGAGGATATTTCCTTATTATTCAGACCGATATACACCAAAGAAATAAATCTTATCTCATTTGCGGTAAGATTAGGATGCTTTTCTTTAAGCCGAAGGACAAATTCTTTGTTAGATTCTTCAAAATAAGTTGTAAAATAGCTCCATTCTTTATTTTCAGAAAGATGCGACTTGAGTTCACGGATATTTAAATCGAGCTGTGAGTTCTTTTCGATGTTCACATCCTTCGACAAAGATTCTATAATATTCAGCACGGCCTCGTTTCTGTTTGCCATGAACAGAGCCTTAGACATCAGTTCGCGGTTCTTCTTCTCGAGCTGAAGCTGAAAATCTTTCTGGTCAAGCATGCTCTGTGCCTCCTGCTCTTCAAGTTTCTTCGCCAGCAGCTCCTGATTTTTCTTTTCCTGTTCGAGCTGAAGCTCCACAATCTTCTGACGCTGCTTCACCTTAACCATGTGGTTAGACAAGGCCCATATCAGCACGACAACCAACACCACAATAAAGACAATCAGAATCTGCGTACGGGTTTCCCGGGCATGATATTCACTTATCTCCTTCTCCTTCCTAAGCAGTTCAAACTGAATACTGCTATTTTCGAAAGCCACCCTGTCGATACGCACCTGCATGGAGTCTTTGGCTACGATGAACGAGTCTTTGTATGCAAACGCAAGATTATATTGTTTCATACAGAGATATGCCTCACTGAGAATTTCATAGAAAGGCTGCTTTCTGACAAGGTCTGTCTCGTTAGCGATGCCTTCATTAGCCATTGCCACCGCACTGTCATAATCTCTCATCTCGATATAGGCCTTACACATATTTATTCTTATGTCCTGCCTTATATCCGGATACAGGTTCATCTTTATGACACGTTTTGCAAAAGATATGAGAGCCTTATACTGATGCGTCTCAAACAAATAGTCGGTCTTCAGGGCTTGCAGGGACATCCATTCCTCTGTATTGGGCTTAACCAGCTGCTCGGTTATATTCATATATACCCTACACTCCTCAAGATTGCCCATATCTATCGCCGAAATGGCCACGTTGAGCGCAGATCCCCGCAGAAAGGTTGTATCCTTTATATCCTTTGCATAATTATAGTTGCGCTTGAAATATTCGTTTGCCTGCAAATACTTGTTGCTTTTCAGGTAAAGATATGCCATGTTGTTCAGGGTTGACATCTCCTCGCGCTTGCTGAGTTTCTCTACCGAAATCTTATATGCCTTCGACAGATAGTCTAAAGCGTCGTCATAATTGAGCATCTCGGCAAGATTGAACGCCCAGTTGATATGACAATGGAACACCATCTCGTAATCGTTCTTGCGTTCTGCCATCTCACGCAGCTTTGTCAGCACCTCAAAAGACTCTTTATAATTACGCTTGTCCGACAGTCTCTTGGCAGTTTCAAGCAGAGAGTCCTCATAGTGAGTCCTGCCTTCAAACTCCCGATACAAGGCATGCATGCAGACAACATGAAGCAACAACACCAGCAAAAAGCAAAATCTTTTCATAATATTACTGACAAGAAAAGCAAAACATACAATATGAATACAACACACGCCATACTGACATCTGTGCAGCTGCAAGCCATGACATCCGAAACCACCATATATATTAAAATAGGATAAGCCGAAACTCCCGTCACGATTTATGGTCTGCAAGCCGGCACAGCCGGACATCTCCTGACGATTAAGGACGCCTGGAGACACAGTATGTACCCTATATAAGGGCAGGCTTGCCCATTTTAGACGAAATCACATAATATTTTATATGATTTTGCAAAATAGACATTACAAAGATATGTCTTTTTAAATTTAATAACAAACTAAAATACTAATAAATATTTTATATCCATTCTTTTTACTAAATTTGCAAAAGTAAAGCCGCATATCGGACTATTAAAAAGAGAGGTATGACACACCATGCCTGCGATTACGGTAAAAAACAAGGACAATTGAATGTCTTAACAATAATAAAACACAAGTTATTATGAAATTCTTAACTAACGAAAAACTTACAATCGTCGGCGCAGCCGGAATGATTGGTTCAAACATGGTTCAAACAGCCCTCACAATGGGTCTGACTAACGACATCTGCCTTTATGACGTTTTCTCACCGGAAGGCGTTGCTGAGGAAATGCGCCAGAGCGGTTTCGGCGATGTGAAGATAACAGCTACAACTGATGTAAAAGAAGCTTTCACAAACGCTAAGTATATCATCTCTTCTGGTGGTGCTCCACGTAAGGCCGGCATGACACGCGAAGACCTGCTGAAAGGCAACTGCGAGATTGCTGAAGGACTTGGCAAGAACATCAAGGAATATTGCCCTGACGTTAAGCACGTTGTTATCATCTTCAACCCGGCTGACCTTACAGGTCTTGTAACTCTGCTGTACTCTGGCCTGAAACCTTCACAGGTTACAACTCTTGCAGCTCTTGACTCTACACGTCTGCAGAGCGCACTGGCTAAGAAGTTCAACGTTATGCAGAGCGAGATCGAAGGTTGCGCTACATACGGCGGTCACGGAGAGCAGATGGCTGTATTCGGCTCACACGTAACTATCGACGGCAAACCTCTGACAGAAATCATCGGCACACCTGAGTTCACAAACGAGGAGTGGGAGCAGATGAAGGTTGACGTTACTAAGGGTGGTGCCAAGATTATCGAGCTCCGCGGACGTTCTTCATTCCAGAGCCCGGCTTATCTCTCTGTTGAGATGATCCGTGCCGTGATGGGTGGCGAGCCTTTCCGTTTCCCTGTTGGAACTTATGTTTCTAACGAGAAATACAACCACATCATGATGGCTATGAAGACTACTCTCGACACAACCGGCGCTCACTATGAGATGCCGCAGGGAACTGCTGAGGAGAACGCTAAACTCGACGCTAGCTACGAGCACCTCTGCAAGATGCGCGACGAGCTGGTTACTCTGAACATCGTTCCTGAAATCTCTGAGTGGAACAAGATTAACCCGAACCTGTAATTAATTTATACCAAAAAGTCCCGGCCAAAAGCCGGGATTTTTTGGTATAATTGAGAATGGAGAATTGAGAATGGATAATTATGATTACACTTTATAATTAGGAATGAGTTTAAATCATCAGTTCCAATTATGAATTATGAATTAAAATCAGCGTTCCCAATTATGAATTGTGAATTGTGAATTATGAATTAAAAAATTACATTCTGTATATTTCATCCAACTTCAATTCTGTTATCTTTCCGTATTTTGAAAGTTTCTGCATGTCGAGTTTCGACTTGTCTCCTACAATAATCAAGATGTAGGGACGGCCTTTCACATTTTTATTATAATAGTCGTAGACATCCTCGTCTGTAACGGTCTTCAACGACTCCGCCAGGGCGGCGTCAGGATCGGCCTTATAGCCTTGCGCACGATACAAGGCTATGGTCTGACCTATGTTGCGGAACGACGGATAACTGTTGTTTATGCCGTTGAGCATCGAACGGCGGGCGTCGCTCATGTTCTTGTCGCGCACAGGCATGCAGGCAAACAGACTGTCGAGCGTAGCCACGGCATCCATTGTCTTGTCAGCCTGAGTGCCCATAATTGTCATAAACGCCGTGGGAGCGTCGGCATGTAGCACGGGCGACGGCACTTCGGCTGTGCCGGAAGCGTAATAAGCATACGAGCGCAACTCGCGCAAATCCTGAAACATTACCGACGACATGCCGCTGCCGAAATAACTGCCCCACAGCTTCAGGCAGGTGCGCTCGTCTTGTTCAGGCACAGGGGCGAGCGGCGTGTATGTGGCAACTACAGTCTGGCGCGCCTTGGGATTGTCGAAGATATACACAGCCGGGGCGTCATACTGCATCAGCGGCTTATAGGTGTCAGCGTATGGCTCACGGGCTTTGTCAACAGGCAACAGACGGCTTACCTCCTGCCCCACCGACTCAGCGTCGCGACTGCCGCAATAAACAACAGACAGCTGCACGTTCTGAAGGCTGTCAAACAGACTTACAAGCTCTTCGGGCTCCATCTTTTTGACATCACCAACAGACACACGGTTGAGATAAGCCGACTTGCTGCCGTAGGCTATCTTCGACAGCGCAGCATTAGCAATGCTCGAATTATCCTTCACAAACGCCATGTCGTTAAGGCGCCACGCACGTTTCAGTTCAGACATCTGTGTCTTGTCAGGCTTCACCGACGAGAGGAAATGGCCCAGCAGCCTCAACGAAGGCTCAAGGTTGCGCTCAAAGCCCTGCATGGATATGATGAACGAATTGTTGCCGGCACTGAAACTGAGCGTAGAACCGACGTTCTGCAGGGCACGGCGCAGCTGCTGACTTGTAAGCGAGTCGGTGCCGAGCGCGTCGATATACGATTCGAGCACCTCCAGACGCGGGTCGGCAATCTTGCCCTTGTGATAGATAAGCTGAAGGGTGAACACGTCGTTGACGTTATTCTTGACGGCATAAAGCTCTGCCATACGGCCGAGACTTATGCGAGATGCGTCACGGTCGAAGTCGATTATGCGCGGATCAACATCCTTGTGCCCCATGGAGTCGAGCATGGCGGCATAAGCCGACTGCGCCGTTATGTTCTTTGCAGGCATGGGCTTATATCCCGGCTGCGACACCTTGTCGGAAGGATAGCTGCCGTATTTCTTGACGAAGTCCATATATTCGTTGTTGAAATATTTGCGCGCCACACGCATCACGTCGTCACGACTCACATTCTCAACAGCCAGTTCACGGTCTAAATATTCAGCCCACGAGTCTTCGCCGTTGCCGTAAGCCTCAACCATCATCCATCCGCGCTTGTCGGCATCTTCCAGCTTGCGTTTAAGCTCGCGCCCGGCTTCCATCTTCAGCGCCTGCAGGTCGCTGTCGCCGAAGTCGCCGTTCTTCACCTTTTCCACCTGCTCCATGCACCTACGCATAAGTTTCTTACGCGAGCCGAACGGCAGACTCGGCACTCCTGCCACAAACGTTATGCCGGCATCCTTCAGCGCGGCAGTCATGGCCGTGGCCATAAGTGCGCCGCCGTTGTTGCTTATAGAGTCGAGCTTGCCCGAACCGAAGTTGTTCGTCAGCAGTCTCACGGCTATGTCGAGCGCAGCCTCGTCGGCATGTCCGTGCGACGGAGTGCGGAATGCCATAAGCTCGCCCTTGACTATGGGGTAAGGTATGCGCAGTCTTACTTCCGGCCGCGACGCGAGCGACACGGGCTTAAACTCGCTGCGCGCCGGAGCCTCGCCTGCCCTTATCCGTCCGAACGTGCGCTCGAGCAGCGGTTTAATTGAGTCGGCGCACACATCGCCGGCAAGTATCAGCGCCATGTTTCCTGCCACATAATAACGGTCGTAGAAGTTGCGCATCTCGCTCAGACGCGGATTCTTCAGGCTTTCGGTGCTGCCCACTATCGGATAAGCGTAAGGCGTTCCGCTGAAGAAGTTTTCCATCACACGTTCGTATGCGTTCATAAGCACATTGTCGGCATACATGTTTTTCTCTTCATACACGGTTTCGAGTTCGCTCTGAAACAGGCGGAACACAGGACTGATAAGGCGCTCGCTGTTGAGCGACGCCCACTGGTCTACATACTGCGGCAGAAACGTGTTGTAATATACGGTATAGTCGAGGCTCGTTGCGGCGTTAAGTCCCGAACCACCGTAGCGCGACACAAGGTTGCTGAACTCGTTGGGTATGGCATATTCGGCAGCCTTTGCGCCCAGCCGGTTTATGTCGGCTTGTATCTGCCGGCGCATGGTCTCGTCTTTGGTCTGCGCCAGTTGGTCGTATTTGGCAGATATAGAGTCGAGCCACGGCCGTTCCTTCTCATAGTCAACCGTACCAATCTTGTCGGTGCCCTTAAACATTATGTGTTCAAAATAGTGTGCAATGCCGGTGTTGGGGCAGTCGGCAGCTCCTGCCTTCACCACCACGGCGCCGAACACTCTCGGCAGCGCATGGTCTTCATTTATCCACACTGTAAGTCCGTTACTCAGTTTCATTTCTTTCACCTTCATGGCATTGTCGTCATATCCGGCAGCATGAGCCGTGATGCCCGAAAGTGCCATGAGGCATATAAGCAAGGCTGTATGTTTCATCATATCATCATTGTGTATGTGGTGTGCCGGCAGGGATAAAGTTGCTGCACGCCTGTGTTTAACGTTTCCACAAAAATAAATAAAATTAGTCTTTCAGCTGCCCTTACTCACATCAAAACGCATTGTCTTTAACGTCATTTTAGCTTTTTATCATTTCACAGACAGCAATCAAAGGCACAAACATTAACAGCACATGGGACATCTCATAACTTTAAACCTGCAAATGATTCACGAAGATATAGCCTTGCAAAATCAGCCGATAAAAATCTACCAACAGGCAAAATTCACCCACCATTTTACGATTTTGTTATAAATCTATTTCAAAAGCATCTTTTTATTCTATTTGTTATACCCCATTTAAAATATATCTATATATTTGCAAAATAGAAATAGAACACTTATAACGACTTTTGAACAACAATCAATAATCGCTACTTGTATAAATGATTTTTATCGACTAACTTATAATACTTTTATGAAAAATTTTACACACAAAAAAAGAAATGGATTGGCACTTTGGCTGCTAACCCTTATGTGCTTGGCCTCGGTAAATGTATGGGGACAAGAGACTGTTTACTCCTATGAATTAAAACAAAAGACATGGGATGGCAACGGAAGTAAAACACTTAACGGAATTACATGGTCATTAGATGCTCCTGGTGCCGGATTTTGGGGATATGACGGCACAAAAGGTCAACAAATTGGCTCTGGTAGCAAACCCGCTACTTCTATAAACCTTTCAACGGAAGATTTTAAAGGTACAATTAAATCTGTTGTAATAGAAACAAGCGGTGCATCAAAAATCAATGCTACAATTCAAGTTAAAGTTGGAAACGTTGATTATGGAAATGCAACAAAAATAACAACGACAAACACACCTTATAGATTTGAAGGCCAATCATCAGGAAAAGTAGAAGTAATATGGACAAATAATAGCGAAAAAGCCATTTACTTAAAAAAGATAACTGTAACTTATGAAGAAGGTGCTACCACTCAATGCTCTGCCCCGACATTCAGTCCGGCATCAGGCACATCGTTCGCAAACACATTGACCGTTACAGCCTCAACAGCCACTGAAGGCGGAAAGATTGTTTATACCACAGACCCGGAGGCTACACTTGACGCCAACTCAACTGAATTTCCGAGCGAAGGACTTATTATAGATGCTACAACAACAATACGCGCCATAACGGTTGACCCTAGCGGAACATTGGAAAACAGCAGTGAGGTATCAGCCACATATACAAAGATTAATGCGCTGAACGGACTTGCCGAACTGCGCGCCAAGATAAGAGAAGACAACGTAACAAGCCAAAAGGACGCTAAAGAATATATTGTAAGCCTGAACAATGCCGTTGTAACAAAAGTTAGCGGCAACAATGCATTTATCGAAGAAAACGAAACCGGTATACAATATTTCAAGTATAACAACGACTTAAAAGAAGGTCAGGTTATCAACGGCACAGCCACTGTAAAAGGCTTTATGTATAACAACTGGGCCGAACTGATAAGCATCGAAGGCGACATAATTATAACAGACGGAGGAGCTGTAGCTCCGACAGAAGTTACTCTTGAAGAACTTACAAACAACTACGACAAATATGAATCACGCCTTGTTAAAGTAACCGCAGCTGAAGTAACTTCTGCTTTCAGCAACAGAAACGGCGAGATTTCACAAAACGGAACAACATTAGCCGTAAGAGCAGCCGACGAGTCTATCTCAATGACATTGGGAGAAACAATAGACATCATTGGAGTAGCCGGAATTTACTATGACGAAAAGCAGTTGAACGTCTTTTCACAGGACGACATAACAAAAGACGAAAATGCTAAAACATTCTCATGGACAGCAACATCGGCTGAAATAGATATCAACAACGGCGACATAAGCGCTCTGCCTACTCTTACTAACACATACGAGGGAGCAGTAAACTACGACAGCTCAAACAAGAGCGTTGCCACTATCGGTGAGACAGACGGACAGATAACCATCGTAGGCGCAGGAACTACCACTATAACCGCCACACTGGCATCTGACCCTGAGGTTAAGTCTTCGTATGAACTTACGGTAAACAAGACCGCCGCAACACTCGAATTTGAACAGCCATCATATACAGTGAACTTTGATGAGATAATTACTCTGAAAGCCGTATCAAACAATCCGGATGCACAAATAACTTATTCTGCAACTGAAGGCGACTGGTATATAGATGAAACATCAGGCGAATTCTTAGCTGGCACTACAGCCGGAAGCGTAACAGTTACTGCTACAATGGCAGAAAGCGACAAATATACAGGCGCAACTGCAACATGCACAGTGAAAATCGTTGATCCGAACCAGCAGGTTTATAGCGATGTTATCACAGCCGCCGACTTGAAAGGAGAAGCTAATTCTTATAAAGATTTCTCCGGCGTAACAAAGACTTCTGGTGCTGTTTATGCAGGTAATTCTGCCAATAAAAATGGCTCTATACAATTAAGATCAGATAAAAGTAATTCTGGAATTGTTGCTACAACATCAGGTGGAAGAATATCTCAGATAATTATAACATGGGAT
Organism: Prevotella sp. CAG:255; assembly: GCF_000431195.1. Lineage (NCBI taxonomy): Bacteria > Pseudomonadati > Bacteroidota > Bacteroidia > Bacteroidales > Prevotellaceae > Prevotella > Prevotella sp. CAG:255. Next base: position 21,543 of record NZ_HF986767.1, read on the forward strand.
AATTCAACTGCAAACGCCAGACAAATTGATGTCTACGGAAATACAAATCCATATACAAGCGCAGCAGAACTTTATGAAACAAGTGGTAATACAAACCAAGGTGAACTTATCGGCAGCTTAGCAAAAGGTGAAACAACACTGACCATCGAAGGCAACTATCCTTATGTTGGAATAAGAAGCAACGACGGAGCATTATACATCAAAGACATAACCTTTGTATGGGAAAAAGTGTCAGAGCCTACCACCGGTTCATTCTCAATCACCGACGCCGGCTTCGCCACATACTACACCGACAAGGCGTTTGTAATGCCGGAGAATGTGCAGGGCGGAATTGTAACCAAAGCCAACAAGGAGACAAACCAGCTCACCATAAGCTACAACTATCAGCCGGGCACCACTGTTCCTGCTAAGACTCCTATCGTGCTTAAAGGCGAGAAAGGCGACTACACTGTAAACTACACTACATCTGAAGAAACGGCTCCTGCAGGCAACATGCTCTATGGCGCAGACAACGTTGACGCAGACGGAATGACATTTGTTGAGGGAACCAACGTTAAATACTACAAGCTTGCACTTGACAACGACGGCAAATGCGGATTCTACTGGGGCGCAACCAACGGCGCAGCATTCGAATACACAGCCAACCGCGCATTCCTTGCCATCGACATAACAGACGCATCACAGGCTCCGGCAAGCTTCTCACTCGACGGCGACGGCAGCACAACAGCCATTAACGGCATTATGAACAGCAACGGAGACAGCCAGAAGATTTACACCGTAACCGGCATTTATGCAGGCAAGAGCCTCAACAACCTGCCCAAAGGCATATATATAGTAGGCGGAAAGAAAGTGGCTGTTAAATAAAAACGATATAAACAATAAAATAAATAATAAGGAGAACAAATTATGAAAAAGTATATTAAACCTGAATGTGACATAATAGAAGTAAAGTTTGAAGGTAACCTGATGCAGACCTCTACTATTCCCCCGGTATCAGATAACGACCTGGGCCTTAACGACGAATACAGCGACGGTCCGATGCTCGCTCCTGAAAGAAAAAGCATTTGGGGCGAAGAAGACTAAAAAATGTTTTTATAATTCAGTTATATGCAGAGGGACATGCGTCAAGGTGCTTGCCTCTCTGCTTTTTTATGCCTGCCTACATTATGCCAAATAAGACTAAATAGCCAACAGCCCATATATAGTTTTATGTATGACTGATGACAAACAATACAAAACACGGCATTTCGCATTGTGAAAGGTATGCTTTTGCATCATAAAACGTGGCCTTTCAGAATGTAAAAGGCATGCTTTTACAATGGCATGACACAACAGAAAAGCTGTTTGCTTAATTTAGCTTATAGGGTGATTGACCAAACTGCATTATTCATATAAAACTAAAAAAATTTTCTTTTTAACTCGTCACTCGTCACAACAGGCTTTAAAGCACTGTAAGTCAACAACTTGCAGTGTGATGAGTTCAAAAAGCAACTCATCACACTTTAACGATCTGTGTTTCAGCTCATTAGAGCGAAATGTGACGAGTGATGAGTTTTATGCGAAAACTTTTTTAGTTAAGCCCAAACCTATAGAGCATTAGAATTAGGCCTGTATCTTTGCTTTATATTGAGCAAACAAAAAGACAGCTGAAAGCATGAATGCACAAGAAACAGGAACAATACACACGGCGAAACGCACGGCAACAGAACACAAACAGGCTTAACCCTAAATCTTTATACCGACAAACAGGCGGGCGCGCCATTTGGTGTTGCTAAGCAGCAGAATGTCACGGTCGCCAAGCTGCGACGTGTTAACCACGGTGGTAAAGCCGGCAAAATAACGGCCGAAGTGCCTCACCACAGCCATGCGCCCCACGGCTATTATGTTGGGAAACCTGTAAGGCATCTTTGTGCGGCTGCCGGCTGATGTTATGCGGCAACGGCTGTAGACCACAAGCTCGGGCAGAGCCGAAAGATGGGTGAGCCATCCGTGGCGCAAAACGAGGTTGTAGCCATAACCCACGCCTATGCCTGCGCAGGCAATGCTCAGTCTCGACTCAGGATTGCCTATCACGTCGTCGTGACGCACCTTGAGCACTCCGCCCATGAACGAGGCACCCAGCATAAGGCTTCCGCAGCTGCGCTTCTGAAGCCACGACTGGCTGAAGGCTGCCGGATAAGAGAAGCGACGGCCGTTGAGGGCATAATAGGCATTGAGCGTAAGCATGTTCTGACTTATCATTCCGGCAGGTATGCCGGTGTCGCCGTGAGAAGTATGCACGCTGCCTTCAAAGGTCTTTGACGAATGGAATATCACGTCGGCTCCAAGCCTGTTGCCGTATGCGTTCATGTTCAGTTCATAGTCTTTCTTCTTGCCTGCAAGATGCGCCGGATTTAAGGCAACGCTGAGCGACAGTCCGCGGTAAGACGCGCTAAGGCTTACGGTATATTTGTTCTGTGCCTTCATCTCAGTAGTAAACTTACCGTCTTCATTTACGCCCCGCGTGTCGATGTCAGAGCCCGAAACATTCAACGTCAGTTTGAAGCGCAGACGCTGCGGCACGCGCTCCAGATAGGCAGAGTCAATACTGCTGCGTGCCCGGCTGTCGCGCATATCGAGTATCTTGTCAATCTCGCGCTTAGCCCGGTAAGCCTCCGCCCTGATTCTTTCTTTGGCATCAATGCTGTCAGCAGCAGCAACGGAGGCGCTGTCGTGTGGCACAGCCGTCATTGCGGCCGCAAGCAATAGTGTAAGCATCTGTAATATAAGAACGCTGCAACACCGTTTTTATTTCATTTCATGCAACAATGATTCGCACAAATGTCTCACCGGCTGCCATGCGCAAACTGAGTTACAGATTTGCAACACGTTTGTCAGTCTTTCATAACACGGCGTTAACCTCATTGCAACATGCCCCATATAACTTTGCAACCGTAAACGATAGAAAGCATTTCAAAGTATGACTAAAAGGTTAAGATTGGCCGCGGCGCTGATATTTATCATCACAACATTCAAGGCGTATGCAGCAGACATTAAGGGTAAAGTTACAGACAGTACGACAGGCGAACCGCTCATAGGAGCAACCATACAGATTGACGGAACGCCTAAGGCAACGGCAACAGACATTGACGGTCTGTTCGCATTCAGCGGACTTGACGAAAACGCAAATTATACTTTAACCATAAAATACATCTCTTACAAGACTAAAAAAATTGACGGGGTTCGGGCTGAAGCTCAGCCACAGGCGATAGAGATTAAACTTACACCTGACGAACAGACACTGAACGAGGTCACGGTTACCGGCGTAGCAAGGAAGAATACAGAGATTGCGGTAATACAAATGACCAAGAGCAGTCCCGTCATAGTGAGCAACGTATCGGCACAGGAAATAACAAAGACACAGGACACAAACGCAGGAGAGGTGATACGCCGAGTGCCGGGCGTGAGCCTCATCGACGACAAGTTTGTCATGGTGCGCGGACTCTCGCAGCGCTACAACAACGTTTGGATCAACGGCGGAGCCGTGCCGAGTTCGGAAGCCGACTCAAGGGCTTTCTCTTTCGACCTTATTCCGAGTTCACAGATTGACAACATGCAGATAATAAAGACTCCGTCGCCTGAATATCCGGCTGACTATACGGGCGGATTTATCACCATAACGACAAAGGACATTCCGGCGGAGAACACGGCTGAGCTGTCTGTCGGCGGCAACTGGAACGACATAACTTCGTTCTCTGACTTTAAATACGCCAAAGGCTCGGGCACCGACTTTCTGGGATTTGACAGCGGAATGCGCGGACTTAACGGAGGCATAAACTCCACGCTTAACAGCATTGCCGGCAACGGCGTTGACCTGCTGAACAACCATCTGAACAACGACTGGCGCGTCAGAAACATGAACCCCGTAGGCGACCTGAAGCTGTCGGGCTCACTGGGACGCCGCTGGAAGCTGGGCGACCGCCAGCTCGGAATGATTGCTGCCTTCAACTACAGCAACGAATACCGCAAGTATGAAGACATGCAGAACAACCTCTACGGCGTGTACGACGCAGAGAAAGACGAGTCGAACTATCTGCGCTACTCTGTAGACGACCAGTATAACCACAACGTTCGACTGGGAGCCATGCTCAACTTCACTCTTCTTTCTGCCGACGGCAACAGCAAGTATCAGCTGAAGAACATCTTCAACCAGATTGGCAACGACCGCTACACATGGCGCGAGGGACTGAGCGCACAGTCGGACAACGAGAACTCGGCTGAATATTACTACCGCAGCCGCACCACATACAACGGACAGATAACCGGAAAGCACACCTTTGCGCTTGACGAACTTGACTGGAGCGCAAGCTACTCTTATGCCAACCGCAACGTGCCCGACCGCCGCCGCTATCTGATAAACGACGCACTGGAGCCGGGAGTGATGCAGCTGACAAGCCCCAACGACATATCACGCGAATGGACAAAGCTCGACGAGCACATCGTTTCAGCTGCGGTGAACGACAAGCACGACTTTAAGTTCGGCTCATTCACACCGTCGCTCAAATTTGGAGCATACGGCGAATACCGCACACGTAAATACACCACACGCGACTTTATATACAACTGGAACGCTGCCAGCAACACCCTGCCCGACGGTTTCCGCCAGTTTGACCTTTCAGAGATGCTCAGCGACGAGAGCTATTTCGGTGCCGACCGCCTGTATCTGCTCGAGGAACAGCACATGCGCAACAACTATAAGGGCAACAACTATCTCGGTGCAGGATATTTTGCGGCAAACATTCCGCTCGGCAACTTCAACATCTATGCCGGACTGCGCTACGAGTATGACCACATGGAGCTGATAACGAACACACGCGACAACGCCGAAAGTCCGTTCAGCCACAACTATGAGTACAACGACCTGTTCCCTTCGGTGAACACCACATACAAGATTAACGACAAGCACCAGCTGCGCCTGTCATACGGAAAGACGGTTAACCGTCCTGAGTTCCGCGAGGTGTCGCCCTCAGTGTTCTACGACTTCGACCTGGCTTCAGACGTGCAGGGTAACACCGACCTGAAGCCTTGCTACATACAGAACGTAGACTTCCGCTACGAGTTCTATCCCTCAAAGGGCGAGCTTATCTCAATAGCGGCATTCTACAAATACTTCGACTCACCTATCGAGTGGACCTACACCGTTACGGGCGGAACAAGTCTTGTGTATTCTTACATGAACGCTAAGCGCGCCAACAACTACGGTATAGAGCTTGACATACGCAAAGACCTCTCGTTCATAGGTCTGCCGGGATTCAGCTGGTCGTTCAACGGCGCACTGATTAAGAGCCGCGTTAAGTTTGAAGCAGGCTCTAAAGAAGAAGACCGCCCGATGCAGGGCCAGTCGCCTTACCTCGTAAACACCGGACTATTCTATAAGAACGACAAACTGCAGCTCGACGTAGCCCTGCTCTACAACCGCATAGGTAAACGAATTATCGGAGTAGGACGCAGCGAAGGAACAACAAGCGGCAACGAGGCACTGAGAGTGCCCGACAGCTACGAGATGCCGCGCGACGTGATAGACCTGTCGGCATCAAAGAAATTCGGCAACCACTGGGAGCTGAAACTAAGCATACGCGACCTGCTTGCCCAGAAGGTTTACTACAAACAGTTTGCCGACGTTCACTACTCAAACGGAACAAGCCGCGAGGTAGAACAGATAACAAGGGCATACAAACCGGGACGCAACATAGGAGTGAGCGCAGTGTATAAGTTCTGATAAAGGGACAAGGCGGAACATCCGCCCACATTACTCCCATCAGTACCATTACTCCCATAAAAGAAAAAATAAAAAAAATTATTCACTATAAGATGTTTAACAAAAAGATGAAAATGGACAAGTTTAAACTTTACGGATGCTTAGGCATCATGGCAATGGCGCTCACAATGAGCTCTTGCAGCGACGACGACAATTCAGGCACTACACAGAGCGGTGTCAACTGGACCACCAACGGCGGTATCAAGGCCTGCGACCACCTGCTGTTCACGGCAGACGGCGACGCCAACGTAAACGACAACGGTACACAGATTGGAAACGGTGACCAGGAGTTTGTTTTCACAGGAAAGCAGACTATCAAGAAAGGCACATATATCCTGAAAGGATGGGTTTACATAGCCGACGGAGCCGAGCTTACAATAGAGCCGGGAACCGTAATCAAGGGCGACAAGCAGACAAAGGCTTCGCTCATAGCTGAGCGCGGAGGCAAGCTCATCGCACAGGGAACAGCAACAGAGCCTATCGTATTTACATCAGAAGAGGCTAAAGGCAACCGCCGTCCTGGCGACTGGGGTGGCATCATCCTCTGCGGTAAGGCAAAGAACAACAAGAGCGAAATACAGATTGAGGGCGGCCCGCGCACAAAGCACGGCGGCAACGACGACGCCGACAACTCTGGTGTACTGAGCTATGTACGTATAGAGTTCGCCGGTTATCCTTTCCAGACAGACCAGGAGATCAACGGTCTTACACTCGGATCTGTAGGTAGCGGCACAAAGATCGACCACGTACAGGTGTCTTACTCTAACGACGACTCTTACGAGTGGTTCGGCGGAACAGTAAACTGCAAATACCTCATTGCATACAAAGGATGGGACGACGACTTCGATACAGATAACGGATTCAGCGGAAAAGTTCAGTTCGGTCTGTCAGTACGCGACTCTAAGATTGCCGACGTATCACAGAGCAACAGCTTTGAGAGCGACAACAACGCCGACGGTTCTAACAGCGAGCCTCACACATCAGCCGTATTCTCTAACATGACACTCGTAGGCCCGATGGCTACAGACGCTTCGTTCGTGAACGACGCTTCTTACATCAACGGCGGCAACTACTATCCCAACAACGGCTCAAGCCTCGGCAAGTTCCAGGCTGCAATGCACATACGCCGCGACACTCACCTCAACTGCTTCAACTCTGTTGCAATAGGCTGGCCTATCGGTATCATCATCGACAACGAGAAGGGCGACACACAGGGCGCAGCAACAGCAGGCAACTTGAAACTGGAGAACATCTGGATGGCTAACGTTGACGCTGTTGGTACTGACTTCAACAAGATTTATGTTGACGGACTTTACAACTACGAGACAAAGCAGGTTGACCAGACCAAGCCTTCATTCTCAAGCACATTCTTCAAGGCTCAGAGCGGCAATCAGGTTTATGACGCAGCTACAGGCTGGTTCGACACAACAGGTTATATTCCTACATCAGGCAGCCCACTGCTCAGCGCAGCAGCATTCACTAACTCTCTGCTCTCAAGCGGTTTCGACAAGGTTGATTACATCGGAGCTTTCGCAGCAGGCGACACATGGCTCAACGGATGGACTAACTTCGATCCTCAGAACGCAGACTATTAATTTCTTGATTTAAAGATCCTATAAGACAATGACGCCCCGCGGGAACAGTTCCTGCGGGGCGTCTGTTTTTTGTATTTTATTCAGATATTACTTTTATCGTCGCCACGGCATACACATCATAGCATCAGCCTCAACAGCCGGTGAACGGCACGACACGGCAGCGACAAAGGCTGTTATTCTTCCTCAAGATACCACTTAGAGTATTCCACATAATGTTTGGCAAAGCTCTCTGCCTGGTCGGGACGTGTCTTCTTGATAAACTTGGCAGGCACTCCGCCCCATATCTCGTGCTGACCTATCTTTGTGCCCTGCAGCACCAGTGCGCCGGCAGCAACTATCGCGCCCTCGCCTATCTCGGCATTATCGAGCACGGTTGCGCCCATGCCTATCAGCGCTCCGCGGCGTATCGTGCAGGCATGCACGGTGGCGTTGTGGCCTATGCTCACGTCGTCTTCAATGACAACCGGACCGGTGGTGTTGGTAACATGCACGCAGGCACCGTCCTGCACGTTTACACGGTTGCCTATGGTTACGGGAGCCACGTCTCCGCGCACAACGGCGTTGAACCATATTGAGCATTCGTCGCCCATGTTAACCTCGCCAACAACAGTGGCGTTCTCGCTGAAATAGCAGTCCTTGCCCCATTTGGGTGTCAGACCTTTTATTGATTTTATTAATGCCATAATGTTATTATCTTTTTTATGTTCACGATGCAAAGTTAGTTTATTTTATATTGCAAAACAAAAAATCGGCACTTAATAGCTTGCACGTAAAGTAAAGATTATGTATTTTTGAACATTGAAAATAAAAACATCTATAAATATTATGCTGGAAACAGGACTTACACACACAAGCAGCCTGACGGTGACAGAAGCTCTCACCGCCAAGGCCATGGGGTCGGGCGACATGCCCGTGTTGGCTACGCCGGCCATGATGGCGCTGATGGAGAACGCCGCAATGTTGGCAGTTGCCCCCGAACTGCCCGAAGGAAGCACCACCGTAGGCGGACACATAGAGTCATCACACCTGAAGCCTACGCCATTAGGAGCTGAGGTCAAGGCAGAAGCCACGCTGACAAAGGTAGACGGACGCAAACTGTATTTCACAGTCAAAGCCATGCAGGGCGACGTCGTGATAGGCGAAGGCACTCACCTGCGCTTCATCGTTGACCGCGAGAAGTTTATGAGTAAGCTGTAAGAAGCTACAACCTAAAGGTATATCGAACAAAACAACAAGACTAAAACCTTTTTGTTGGCAAGCTGCGGATCGCAGATCCTTATATTCCATGCTGTCAGATTACAAATCTGACAGAACATTAGCTTAGTTGCCTTATTACTTCCATAAATACCAACAAGACTAATGGGCCGGCTGATTTGTAATCTGCCGGAGCTTCCTATTTTTTTGATTAATAGGTATGAATTTCAGATCAATATCAGGATCTGCGATCCGCTAATGTTTTGAAATAACGAACATCACAAAGTTCACTTTTCGTCAGTTCATAAAATAATCACTCCCTATTCAGAATACCAGAATCCTTATCCTTATTCTGTATTTTCAATTTCGCTCCGGATTTAGACTTGCCAAATGAGATATTGTAAACAAGATTTACATATACCATATTGGCATTGTTTACAATTCTTTCAGTCTCTGTACGTTGCAGAAGTGATGTTCCTGATACAGACGTAACCTGTTTCCATGAATCATAGAAAGGATATCTTATGCCACCCGTGACTGTCAAATTTTTAATCGGTTTATAAGACAATTCTACCGATGCCATACTTGGTATATTTTTCGTGGTCTGTCCTATAAGAGATTTTTTCTGAGTCTGATAAAACACCTGAAGTCCCCATTTATTATATGCAAGATATATTGAAGGTATTATTGAATAGCCTGTATGATTCCATTTCGAGTCTCCAAGTTTATTCTTCTGATGAAACACTTCTGAGTATAGCCTCAACCTAAGAATATTATCTGAGAATGGATACCACTGTAGAAATAAGCTGGCTTTCATGTTCTGTGCGTTGTCCAGATTGCTGTATGTCTCAATGATGTTTGTGTCATCAGATTGAAAGACCGGTGCAATGGCATCTTTGGTATATGAATATCCTACCATTGCATTAATAACAAACTTCTTGAAACCTTTGAAATAGGACAACGAGAACTCATGATTATTGCTTGGTGACAAATTTGGATTTCCTGTGAATATATAATTCGGATCCTTATAATACGGATTATAAGTCAATGAAGATACTGACGGATTTTCTGTATTAACTTCATAATTGAACATTAATTCCGAACTCCGATCAATAAAATATCCCAGTCGCACCTGAGGGCGAAAATAAGTGAAGTTGTACGTCTCGTTTTCAATTGTTGTAAAAATATTGTTGTTCACGCCGGCGCTTATGCTGTAATTGAATTTCTCGCCCAGCATCCCGGATATTCCCAAATAAGAATAGAGTTCATTGGTTGTTATTATATTATTTGAAGGCAAATTGTTCTGAGTGCTGTTGTTATACATATACCTTGTTCCAACATATAGATCAGCCTTTTTCATTTTATTGTTATACAATACCTCTCCGATAACAGAATATTTGTCAGTGTTTATCACTGTTGCTGTTTCAAAATCCTTTTTTCCATCCATCATTTCCTTGTACTCATAGTCATAGTCAGATTTATAGTATGTGCCGACAATATTCATTATAAGCTCATGTCTTGAGCCGAATTGCTTGCTGAAATACATATCCAAAACCGGACTGATATACTTATCCCTGTCAGAGCTTTCGCCTATCTTGTCAGACTCCATTCCATTGATTCTCGATATTATGTCTTGTTTCGACGAACGTCTACGGTTTAATGAATTGAAAGACAGTTTTGCACTGAACAGATAGTTGTCAATCTTTGAATTGTTGAAACTGATTTCAGCCATCTGCTGTTCATAGGCATACGGACTATTATGACCACTTTTTATTTTTTCATAATTTATCCCTCCAACCGAATATGTCATATTCTCATCCAAGATTCTCTTGTTGTAGTTTCTGTAATTGATATTGTAAGTCACACCAATCTGTGAATTGCCCCAATTATACTTAAAATTAACAACATTGTTGCCGAAACCTGTTGTAACAGCATTCTGGGTGTTTATACCAACAGTGCCTCCTGTTTGTTTTTCTTTGGTTACTACATTTATTACCGAACCTAATCCCATATTAGAGTATTGTATTGGAGGCTGTGTGTAATAGTCGATTTTTAAAATATTATCAGGAGATATGACAGACAGGTCTGCCGGAGTTGACGGGACACCGTTAATCAGAATCTTTACAGCCTTACCATCTACAGACGAAACACTTTGATCAAGGACCTGAATCTTAGGCAGAAATTCCAAAGCAGACAAAGCGCTGCTGTATTGTCTTTTTTCAGCATTAGTTAATTTATATTCTTTCCTATCGGCGAACCTTTTTACCATGCTGGCTGTTACAACAACTTCGTCAATGTTTAAAGACTTTTCTTGTAGATGAATTATTCCCAAATCCATAGTCTTGTTCAATTTCAGATTCTGATGATGATTTAAATATCCCAAAAATGAAATTTCAAGAATATAGTCTCCTGACGCAAGTCCTTCTATAGCAAATTGTCCTTCTCCGTCAGTGGTGCATCCTTTATAATAAAGAGAATCTGTTTTGAATTTTACTACTACTGAAGCTCCAATTATAAATTGTTCCTTAGAATCTTTCACAATACCCTTTATGGTATGTTGGGCCAATGTAGATATTGTACACATTAAACCGCAAAGCAGCAGAAAAATAAATTTCAATTTTCTCATAACTAATAGCTGTTTTTAATTTTGCAAAAATAAAGTTTGACAAAAAAATTCAGCTATAAAACAACTGACATTTTACTGACATTATCCCGACAACCGGCTGATAATCACTTGTTTCGCGGTTTAAGCGAATGAATTTTTCCGTTAAGTTTCCTATTAGTCAATAAAAAGATAGGAGTTGCGGATCGCAAATTAGCTTCGCTGACTTTCAGTTCTTATATTCATCGCTGTCAGATTACAAATCTGACAGAACATTAGCTTTGTTGCCTTATTACTTCCATAAATACCAACAAGACTAATGTGCCGGCTGATTTGTACGAGTTGTTGAACGCAGCAAAAAATCTGCCGGAATTAAATATTAGAACTGAAAGTCAGCGAAGCTAATTTGTGATCCGATAACTTCCAATAATATATACCCTTTAAAAAATCCAACAAGTCATTTTGCCTTGTTGCCATTCACCTTATAAAACATCTAACCCCGTTCCTTTACTCTTAATATCATGGTCCGTCTCTCCTATTCCATCAGAATCCGCGAAAAAAGGCTATGAGTTAGGCTTGAAAAGTGGGCCACTTTTGCATAAAAAGTGGCCGAGTTACGATGCGTAACTCGGCCACTAACAGTTCGAAAGTAAATCGATAAATATTCCTTAATGGATAGGCTTATTTTAGGACTTAAATATCTAATCTGAAAGGGAAAATTATGTAAAATGTTACGATTTTCAGGGGCTTTTTCTGACGACGGCTATTTGCGCCCCGTTATCGTAGCCACAACATACTCTGAACAGGTGCCTATGCGGAACTTGCCGCCCCAGATGCCAAGGCCCGAACTTACATAATATTGCGTGTTGCCGCGCTGCCACGGTCCGTAAGAGCACTCGTAGATGCGGTCGGTTATCCACGATATGGGCCATAGCTGCCCGCGATGGGTGTGGCCGCTAAGCTGAAAGTCAACGCCGGCACGCTCGGAGCGGTCGAGATGATAGGGCTGATGGTCGAGCAGAATGGTGTATCTGCTCTTGTCGGCACTGCGCATAAGCTCCGCCACGCTGCGGCGGCGCGGGTTGGTGCGGTCGTCGCGGCCTATGATGCACAGCTGCCCTACGTTGGCCATGCTGTCGCGCAGCAGCGTTATGCCGGCGTCGGCAAAGAACTTCTGCGCCTGCGGCTCACCGCTGTAATACTCATGATTGCCAAGACAGGCGTACACAGGAGCGTTGAGACGGCGCAGCTCTGACGCCATGTTCTCCTCGATGAGCGGACGCATGCTGATGTCTATCATGTCGCCGGCAATAAGGATAAGGTCGGCATGCTCGGCGTTAATCATGTCCAACCAGCGCGCCAGCTCCTTGCGGCGGTTGTGATAACCGAGATGAAGGTCGCTCATCATGACCACCTTAACGGGGCGGCAGAGATGCTTGTCGGTGGTGAGTTGTATGGTATGACGCACCTTGTTGTTATAGTGAATGTTGCCGGCAATGAACACAAGCGCTACGACGGCAAACAGCACCGTAGACACGATGCAGTTGGAATAGAGCCATGAGCGCGGCACTATGTGCAGAAGCCGCCCGAGGTCGAGCAGCAGAAAGGCGATGACGAGATAAAGAAGGATGAATATGGAGGAGTTGCCCACCTCGTAACATGCCGAAGCCAGATTGAGGGGAAGGCCGTCGATGGCACGCGAAAAGTTAAGAAACAGGGTGAGAAATGCCGCCAGACCAACGCCCACCACAGCCCAGCGCCAGCCCGCCGACAGCGGCAGGAGGCACCACACATGCCACAGAACATAGGCAAGGCCGACGAACGGCAGCACGAAGAAAAGAACAAACCACATTGTTTTCATTGTTTTAAGTATGGCTGCAAAGTTACATCTTTCGCTGCACTTACGGCACGGCAGCAGCACGAAAAACGGGATAATGGTAATATTTTCGGTAAAACATGCACAACTGACAGACAAAAAAACACGCCCGAAGATTTCTCTCCGGGCGCAACTCAAAACAATACTATCTACCTGTTAACTGAAGATATTGAAGAGTCAGTATTTTATAATTGCAATAAGTTTCAACGAAGCGGTCGCGGCTCTGCGTGTATTGCGTCTGAGCCTTCAGCAGGTCGGTCATGGTGGCGGTTCCGGCGCGATAGTAGCTGTTGTTGAGCCTCAGGTTTTCGGCAGCCTGCTCTATCGACTTGCAGGCTATGCCCAGCTGGGTGTATGCCGTGTTGAGGTCGTTCCATGCCTTCTGCATGCCGATGACGAGCAACTGCGACTTGTCCGTAAGTTCGGTCTGCGCGTCGGCAACCTCCATCTTGCGGCGCTTTATGGCGTGGCTTCCGCCCCACCATGCCGACAGCGGCACGTTGACCGTGGCAAACACCACGCCGAACGAGCGGCTGCAGTCGAGCAGGTCGTGATACATATATCCGGCGCCTACGCTCACCGTAGGCATGTTCTTGCCCACGTCGAGCTTCTGCTTCAGCCTCGTGGCCTCAACGTTCTTTTCGAGCAGGCGGTATTCGGGCGTAAGCTGCAGTGCCGACCGGTGGTCGCTCTTCAGCGAGGCGGGCGACTCGGGCATCTCGCCCACCCTGATGTCTGACACGAGCACAAAGCTGCTGTCCTCGAGTCCGAGATATTGTGCGAGCAGCATTCTTGCCACAGCGATGTTGCCCTCAAGGCTTACGCGGTTGCTCATGTTGTCGTTCTTCTCGAGCTGCACCTGCAGCAGGTCGTTCTTCAGCGCCACGCCGGCGTTGACCGAGTTGTTTACATCACGATAAATGCGCGTGAGCATGGTGTCGGCCACGTGCAGCGTGTTGAGTTTTTCGTTAAGAGCCACGAGCTGCCAGAAATACTGTTCGGCTGTAAGTTCCACGTCGTTTTCCGACTTTTCGAGCTGCAGCTTGCTCACGTCAACGCCCAGTCCGGCAAGCTTGTTGCCGTTGACAATCTGTCCGCCGGCAAATAGGGGCTGAACTGCCGTAACGCCTCCCATGAGTCCGTTTTTGCACATCTCCATGGCCATGTCGGGCTGAAGCTGCATCTTGGCCATGCCCTTGTCGGCATTGAAGCCCATGCCGGTGGCACTGACAATGGGAAAATAGTTGGTGAAGGCCTCTTTCTTTGTCTGCTCTGCCTCAGCCACTGCATTCTTGGCGTTGACCATCTTGGCATTATGGCTCACGGCCATGCTGCGGCACATCTCGGGCGTGAGGCCCGTCTGAGCCTGCACAGCAGCCGGACTAAGAACGGCCAGCAGACCGCAGAGGGCGCGCCCGATTAGTTTTATATCATTGTTCATAACGCTTTCTTATTTTTACTTTTATCATTCATTTTCAAGTTTCAGTCCTGCCTCACGACGTTTTGTCGATCCGCTCATCATCAGCCAGTAGGCCACGGGCAGCACGGTGAGTATGAGCAGCATCGTAACCAGCGTGCCGTAACATATAACAGAACCCATGGGCATCCACAGACCGCTGCCGCCGAGAATCATCGGGATGACACCCATTGAGGCTGCCGCCGAGGTAAGGAAGATGGGACGCATACGACGCTTGGCCGAAAGGAAGATGGCCTCGTGGGCGGTCAGCTTCTCCTTTTCGCGCAGCTCTTCGGCATAGTCATACATTATTATGGCGTTACGCACCAATATACCCATCAGGCTGATTATGCCGAGGAAGCACGTAAGACTGAACGTTACGCCTGAAATAACAACACCCAAGCTCGTACCAAATATTGTCATGGCAAGCGACACGAGCAGCAGGACGGCGGTGTTGATGCGATGGAAGTGCCATACAAGAATAAAGAAGATGATGACCACAGCCACGGCAAGAGCCGACAGAATCTGCGGCAGCGACTCCTGCGACTCGGCATACTCGCCGCCCCACTCGGCCGTAACGCCAGAAGGAAGGCGCGACGCGTCGAAGCTCTTCTGCAGTTCGGTGGTCAGCTCCATTACATTTTTATCGTTGACAACATCTGCCATCACGGTGATGGTGCGCAGACCGTTGCGGTGAGCTATCTGTCCGTCAGCCCATACAGGCTTAATATCGGCTATCTGACGCAAGGGCACCACGGAGAGTCCGCCGCTGACGGGTATAAGCTCGTCGGCAACGTCTTTCATAGCAGACGAGTCGGCATTAGTGCCTTTAAGGCATACGCCGTAGTTATAGTCGCCGTCCCATATCGTGCCGAGACTTATGCCGCTGCTGTTATAGCGCGTGGCGAGCGTGGCCTCAACCATGGCGTTGGTTACGCCCATGCGGCCTGCCTTGGTTTCGTCGAGCACTACGTCGGTGGTCAGCAGAGGCTCATTGACGTCGTTGCGCACAAGCATAAGGTAAGGATTGTTACGCCACAGGCGCGTTACGGAGTCAGCAACCGACTTAAGCTGCTGCCAGTCGTCGCCCGTAAGCCTTAGCTCAACAGGATTGGCATCCTGCGAATAAGACAGCTGCTTAAACCTCACATAAGCGTCGGGGAAGTGTGTGGCATACTTCATGCGGTAGTCTTTCAGCAGGGTCTCAGTATCGTGGTTACTCTTCGTATTGACAATAAACTGTGTATAGTTAGATCCGCCAAACTGCGGCGCATAGGCTGCATGAAAACGCGGCGATGAAGTGCCTTTGAACGATGCCACCGACACCACGCGGCTGTCTTTGCGCAGAATATGCTCCAGACTGTCGGCAACGGCAGCGGTGCGCTTGAGCGACGTGCCGTCGGGAAGGTAAATCTCAACGGCAAACTGGTTGCGCTCGGCCGTAGGCATCATCTTCTGCGGCAGCTGTGACACCATGACTGAACCAATCACTATGCTTGCCACGCCGACAGAAACGGTGATGTAAGGATGGGCAAAGCAGCGGCCTATGAGCCAGTCGTAATAGCGCTGAACGAGGTCGAGGAACGAGAACTTCTTCTTACCCCCTGTGCCAACAGGCTTGCGTATGAAGTAGAACTGCAGGAACGGCACTATAAGCTCTGCCACCAGAAGCGATATGAGCAGCACGATGGTGATGGACCACGGGAAATAAAGCAGGAAGTCGTGATACATTCCCTTCGTAGTAAGCAGAAACGGGAAGAACGTGATGCTTATGGCAAGCGTGGCCGAAAATATCGACTTGAAGAAATGGGTGGCACTGCTGATAGATGCCGTCCAGCGCGATTTGCCCTCGGCAAGCATCTCCATGTAGCTGTCGATTATCACAATGGAGTTGTCGACAATCATGCCAAGCGTAACAATAAGAGCAGCCAGCGTAACCGTGTTGAGCTCTATGCCGAACGCATAGAACAAACCTAATGAGATGAAAATAGAGATAGGGATGGTGGACGCCGCCACAAGAGCGACGCGCATCGGCAAGAACAGCATTATCACTATTACGACGGCTGCTATGGCAATGAGAAGTTCACGGAGAAAGTTTACGACGCTGTCGTTTACCACTTTGGTCTGGTCCGTTATAGTAAAGATGGTTACGTCTGACGGCAATGTCGACTTAAACTCGTCCATCACCTTTTCGATGTCAGCTCCCATGGCCGTTATGCTGCGGCCCTTCTTCATCTCCACACTCAGCACAAGACACTTCTGTCCGTTGTTGGTTACATACGACGACGGCTGGGGATACTCGCGCCTTACCCTGGCAACGTCCTTCAGACGTACCACGTTGCCTGACGGATCGGAATAGACAACGAGTTGCTCAACATCGCCCACCACGTTGAGCGAGCGCTCCACCTGTATCGGACTGTCGTAGCCGTTGCCCTTCTGCGTGCCGGCAGTGGTAACGAAGCCCTTGGCAAAGAGGCTGGCGGCAATGGTGTTGGTGCCTATGCCGTAGTGGGACATCTTGTCGCTGTCGAGATATATTGATATTTGCTCCTTCTGCATTCCCAATACGTTCATGCGGCCGATGCTCTCAATGCGGCGCAGCCTGTCTTTCAGGTCGTCCATATAGTCGTTGAGCTCGCGGTAGGTCTTATCCTTGCTCTCCATGGTTATGAGCAGGGCCGACGTGTCGCCGAAGTCGTCCTGAACCATGAGCGCAAGCACACCTGAAGGCAGCTGAGCCTTGAACGTGTTGATGCCGTGCTTGAACTTGCTCCAGAAGTTGTCCTTGTCGGTGCCCGACACATCGTCGTTAAGCTCTATCTGTATTATGGCCATGCCGTTGCGGCTGTACGACTTGGTCTTCTCTTTCTTTACTTCCTTATATGAGAATATGTAGTTTTCGAGCGGCTTTGTGAGCTGTTCTTCAATGTCCTGTGCCGACACGCCCGGATAGACGGCTACAACCACACCCTGGCGCACCGTGAAGTCGGGAAACTCGTTCTTGTTCATGTCAGCCAGACCGTATACGCCGAAGGCCACGAGACAGCATGCCACCATTATCACTATCTGGCGATAGTGCATGGCCCACTCTACGATGTTTCTTTTCTTCTTTGTCATAGTTCTGCTATTTTAGTTCCCTCGCTGACCTTCTGCTGTCCGCCGACAATGACCTTGTCGCCGGCGCTTATTCCGCTGTTAATCACCACGCGGCTGCCTACGCTCTCGCCCACCTCTACATAAGTCTTGTGAGCCTTTCCGCCTACGGCAGTCCACACAAAGGTGCGGTTGTCGGTGTCTATCAGTATCACATTGGCAGGCAGGGCCACGGCCGTGGCTGAAAGATTGTCGCCCACATAGGCTTCGCACACCATGCCCGGCAGCAGCTTATGGCCAGAGTTAGACACTTCTATCTTCACCTCGTAAGAGCGTGACAGCGGGTCGGCAGCCACACCCTTCTCGGCCACGCGGCCGCTGCAGCTCATGTTCTGCAGTGCCGGCACGCGCACGAGGGCGCTCTGACCGACTTTTATGCCAGACATCTCGTCTTCGGGCACGGCAATCTTTATCTTCACCTTATTAATACTTACCAGCTTTATCACAGGCATGCCGGGGGCGGCGTTCTGTCCTGCCTCGACAAGTTTCTCGGCCACGTATCCGCTGTATGGGGCATAAAGACGGCAGTCGGTCAGACTCTTGCGGGCAATGTTCTCGGTTGACACAGCCTGGCGCAGCTTGCTCTGCACTTCTATCCACTGCATCTCGGTGAGGCTTCCTTCGTCGTGCAGCTGCTTCATACGCCTGAAGGCATCCTCAGCCTGCTCTCTCACGGCCTTGGCAGCATTGTAGGCATTGCGCACGCTGACAGGATCAACCTCGGCTATGAGGGCACCTTTCTTTACCATATCGCCCACAGACACATATACCTTTGTTACGGTTCCGCCCGAAGCAAAACTTAGAGCGGCATCGTCTGAGGCCTCTACCGTGCCCGAAAATTCCTGACTTCCACTTACGGGTACCGGCTCTGCCTTCTCTGTCTTCACCTTAACCGGCATCACCTCTCTCGCCTTTTCCTTGCCGGAGCATGATGCAAGAAGCACCACCGACAGCGCAAGGATTGCTAAATAACTTGCTTTGTTCATTTCCTTTGTATTTGTTCAAAAATTTTTTTGCAAAATTACGGATAAAGGCTTTTACTCTTGTGTTCTTATTTCCTAAACAAAAAATCCAAAAGTGGAGAATATGAACACTGCAAAGAATTTAGGAACACTATTATCTACTTTTAGATAGTTGCACTGTTTCAGTTAATACCTATCTTTGCACCCGAAGAACAAATTTTGACGCAACTTATGACAGATAACGAACTTAAAGTAGACATCGAATCAATAATCAACGAAGCCCAGACCGACTATTACGACGGAGACATCGTGGTAATGGAGAGTCTGAAGAACATCCCCACGGACAACCCCTGTAAGCTTGAGTTGCTGATAGTTATATATTGTGCCAGAGGAAGAGTTGAGTGCTGCATCAACGACTCTTACCACAGACTTGAAAAAGGCAATATAATGATATGTCTGCCTAACTCGCTCGTAACCGACATAAATACATCAGACGACATCGACCTGAAGATTCTCGGACTCTCGAGCAAGGCTCTTTTCAGAAGTCTTGACCTCAGCAAAAACTTTTGGAACATCGTATTATACGCATCACATCACCCAGTGATAAGCCTCAACAGCGAAAAACAGATACTGATGAACAGATTCTACAGTCTGTTGCAGTTTAAGCTGGAAAGCATGGACGGGCTGTTTCACAGGGAAATAATGCGCTCGCTCTTTCAGTTTGCGTTCTATGAACTGGCCGAACTTATAGCATCATGCACAGACAATACTATATACAACGGGGTGATAAGGCAGGGCGACCTGCTGTTCAGGCGCTTCATGGAGCTGCTGGCCGAGAACGGAGGCATGGAGCGATCGGTGAGTGCGTATGCCGAAAAACTGTGCATAACGCCCAAATATCTTTCGTCGCTGTCGAAAAAGGTCAGCGGAAGAACTGCGCTGAGCTGGATTCACCAGTTTACCATTGACGCGATAATAAAGAGACTGAGATATTCAAACATTACAATAAAGGAAATTTCGGACACGATGAACTTTCCTAACATATCATTCTTCGGAAAGTTTGTAAAGTCGCAGACTGGCATGTCGCCAAGCGAATACAGAAGAAACATGTACTCGTTTGACAGAAGGCCTATAAGATGAAAAACGGATACTGCATGCCTGACTTCATCATATATCTCGGGAAAATGTGCAGGTCAAAGCAGCAGAAAGACTGCGGCTGAAAATATAAAAGACCTTACATCACATACAAAGAAAAACACAAAAAGACAACAGCGCGTCGCCGTGTGAACGGCAGGCGCGCTGTGTCCTTATATTCATTAGCCAACAAAAAAATCAGAATTTAACTGCCGAGAGTATCTTTCCCGTTGCTCCGGCCTTGCTGCTTACATATTGCGCAGCCTTGTCGCCGTCTGCCTTGCGGAGGCTGTCGTCGGCTATATAGCTGTTCATCAGGCTCTCAAACTGCTGATAACCGTCAATCTGATGGCCGCCGCCCGATGCGAGCAAGTCTTGCGCTTCCTGGAAACGCTCGTTGTTAGGACCGAATATCACCGGTATGTTCCAAACCGCCGCCTCGAGCACATTGTGTATGCCGACACCGAAACCGCCGCCAACATACGACACATGGCCGTAGCCATAGATGCTGGAGAGCAGACCGAAACAGTCGATAATGAGAATCTTTGCATCGGCAACGCTCTCAGGAGTGGCCTCGGTATACCTCACGGCCTTGCCCTTCAGCTTAGACAATATCTGCTGAAGATGGTCCTCGCCGATAACGTGCGGGGCAATAATAAGCTTCCAGTCGTCGCGGCCGTTGAAATATTTAATGAAGATGTCCTCATCGGGAGGCCAGCTGCTTCCGGCCACAAACACTTTATAGTCTTGTCTGAAGGCCTCAACTATAGGCAGACTCTTGGCCTGGCTCTTTATCTGCAGCACACGATCGAAACGCGTGTCGCCCGTAATCTCAACCTCAGTGATGCCGAGCTTGGCTAACAGCTGTCTGCTGACTTCGTTCTGAACGAAGAAACGTGTGAAGCACTTAAGCACATTGCTGTATGTGCGGCCATACCAGCGGAAGAACACCTGATTGGGCCTGAATATGCTGCTCACGCTGTAGACAGGCACATTGCGGCGCTTCAGTATGTGCAGATAGTTCCACCAGAACTCATATTTGATAAAGAACGCCATCTCGGGATGCACAAGATTCAGGAAACGGCGTGCGTTCATGTAAGTATCAAGCGGCAAATAACAAATAATATCGGCACCGTTGTAATTCTTTCTGACCTCATAGCCCGAAGGCGAGAAGAAGGTCAGAAGAATCTTATATTCTGGATGCTCAAGGCGCAGGCGCTCAATGATGGGACGGCCCTGCTCAAACTCGCCGAGCGACGCCGCATGGAACCATACATAGCGTGCGCCGGGGTCGACGCTGCGCTTAAGGATACTGAAAGCCTCGCGCTCACCCCGCCACATCTTCTTTACCTTGTCGCTGAACAGACTCATCACAGCCACGCCCAGCGTGTAAAGGCTGATAACAATTTCGTACACGGCTTATGCTTGTTTGTTAGGTCTATTTAAGCACCTCGATTGCACGGCGCAGACGGCGCAGCGTCTCTTCCTTGCCGAGGAAAGCAGAAATGTCGAACATGCCCGGACCCTTGCCTTCGCCCACAAGAGTAAGACGGAAAGCATTCATCACGTCGCCCAGCTTGTAGCCCTTGCTCTCAACCCAAGCCATGACGATGTGCTCCTGATTCTCGAGCGAGAAGTCGTCAATGCCCTCAAGCACCTCGGCAAGCTCGCCCATAACCTGAGCCGAATTTTCCTTCCAGCGCTTACGTACGGTCTTCTCGTCATACTCTGTGGGAGGTATGAAGAAGAACGAGCAGAGTGGCCAAAGCTCCTTGACGAAGCTTACACGGTCTTTCATCATAGAAACGACCTTGGTTATGCGCTCCATAGACTCATCGATGCCGTTGCCTGCAACGATAGGCGCAAACAGCTTAGAAATTTCCTCATTGCTCTTGCGCAGGATGTATTCGTGATTGAACCAGATGCCCTTCTGATAGTCGAAACGCGCTCCGGCCTTGCTGCACTTCGTTATGTCGAACTGCTCAACAAGCTCGTCGAGAGTGAACATCTCCTGCTCCGTGCCCGGATTCCAGCCCAGCAGTGCAAGGAAGTTGATGACAGCCTCGGGGAAATATCCCTGCTCGCGGAAGCCGTTAGACACCTCGCCTGTCTTAGGATCGTGCCACTCCAGCGGGAACACGGGGAAGCCCAGGCGGTCGCCGTCGCGCTTGCTCAGCTTGCCCTTTCCGTCCGGTTTGAGCAGCAGAGGCAGATGCGCAAAGCGTGGCATAGTGTCTTCCCAGCCGAAGGCTCTGTAAAGAAGCACGTGCAGCGGTGCGCTCGGCAGCCACTCCTCGCCACGGATAACGTGGCTGATCTCCATCAGGTGGTCGTCAACAATGTTTGCAAGGTGATATGTAGGAAGTTCGTCGGCGCTCTTATAAAGAACCTTGTCGTCAAGAATATCGCTCTTTATAACAACGTCGCCGCGTATCATGTCGTTAACGTGAACGTCCTCGCCCGGCTCAATCTTGAAGCGCACCACATACTGGTTGCCGTCGGCTATCAGTCTTTCAACCTCTTCGGCCGGCAATGTGAGCGAGTTGCGCATCATCATTCGCGTATGGGCATCATACTGGAAGTTCTTTATCTCCTGGCGTTTTGCCTCAAGCTCCTCGGGCGTGTCGAAGGCAATGTATGCCTTGCCGGCATCGAGCAGCTGGTCGACATATTTTCTGTATATCGCACGACGCTCGCTCTGACGATAAGGACCATGCTCGCCGCCGAAGCTGACACCCTCGTCAAACTTGATGCCAAGCCATCTGAACGACTCTATGATATACTCCTCTGCGCCCGGAACAAAACGGTTTGAGTCTGTATCTTCTATTCTGAAAACGAAATCGCCGCCATGCTGACGGGCGAAAAGATAATTATACAATGCGGTACGTACGCCGCCTATATGCAACGCCCCGGTAGGACTTGGTGCAAAGCGCACCCTTACTTTTCTTTCTGCCATTTATTAATGAAGATAAGATAAATTTTGTGCAAAATTACAACTTTTTTAGCAAAGTGGCGTATTTTTTTATTATTTTCGCAGTGTAAAGCATTTAATACGAATAGAAATGGGCAAATTCAACAAAACTGACAAACATTATTTCAGAAACATCCTGACACGAGTGTCGCTGGTGGTTACAGCCGTAATCATCATCGTGGGCTTCCTTCCGCGCAACAGCGGACCGCAGTTCAGATACGACATAGGCAAGCCGTGGATGTACAGTTCGCTGATAGCCAAGTTCGACTTTCCTATCTACAAGACCGACGAGGCCATTAAGGGAGAGCAAGACAGCATAATAAAGGCCTTTGAGCCTTACTACAACTATAACACGGCTGTAGAGAAGGAGCAGATCGGCAAGTTTCTGAGCAAATACAAGGAGGGCATACCCGGACTGCCCTACAACTATGTTACGACCATTGCCGACAGGCTTCACCGCCTGTATCAGGCAGGAATCATGGACACGCCCGAATACTCAGAGATAAGCAAGGACACCACAAGCACCATAAGGATTGTGAGCGGCAAGAAGGCCACCAACGCCGAAATAATGTGCATCTACTCGACGATGACGGCCTATGAACAGCTGTTCACCGACCAGAAGCTGGCCGAACAGAGGCAGATACTGCAGAAATGCAACCTGAACGAATATATACAGCCTAACCTCAACTATGACGAGGAGCGCAGCGAGACCGAGAAGGCCGACCTGCTCAGCACGATACCGCTGGCAAGCGGAATGGTGCTCAGCGGACAGAAGATAATAGACCGAGGCGAAATAGTGGACGACCACACGTACAGGGTGCTCAACTCGTTTGAGAAGGAAACGCAGAGGCGCAGCGCAACGGTGAGCGCCATACCGTCGACAATAGCCGGACAGATACTCTTCGTGGCCACGCTCATAATGCTGTTCACCACGTATCTCGGCCTGTTCCGCAAGGACTACTTTGAAAAGCCGCGCAGCATCACCATGCTCTACACGATGATAACGCTGTTCCCGATACTCGTGTCGGTGATGATGAGCCACAGCATACTGAACGTCTACGTGCTGCCGTTCACCATAGCACCGATATTCATACGCGTGTTCATGGACTCGCGAACGGCCTTCATATCGCACGTAACGATGATTCTGATATGTGCCGCCGCCGTGAAATATCAGTATGAGTTCATCATCGTGCAGCTTGTGGCGGGCCTCGTGGCCATCTATTCGCTGCGCGAACTGTCGCAGAGGGCGCAGCTGTTCAAGACGGCCGTGCTCGTGACGATAGGCAGCAGCGCCATGTATTTCGCGCTGCAGCTGATGCAGGACAACAACATCACGTCGATGGACCACAGCATGTATAAATACTTTATCGTGAACGGCGTGCTGCTGCTCTTTGCCTACCCGATGATGCTCATCATCGAGAAGGCGTTCGGGTTCATATCAAACGTTACGCTCATTGAGCTGTCAAACACCAGCAAGGACCTGCTGCGCCAGCTCAGCGAGGTGGCTCCGGGCACATTCCAGCACTCTGTCATGGTGAGCAACCTTGCCGCCGAGATAGCCAACAAGATCGGAGCTAAGGCGCAGCTCGTGAGAACAGGAGCCATGTATCACGACATAGGAAAGATGAAGAACCCGGCCTTCTTCACCGAAAACCAGGTGGGCACCAACCCGCTCGACAAGATGCCGCGCATAGAGGCGGCACAGATCGTGATAAGCCACGTAACCGAAGGACTGAAAATGGCTGAGAAGTTTAATCTGCCGAGCATAATCAAGGACTTTATAAACACTCACCACGGAAGCGGCAAGACAAAGTATTTCTACATATCGTACAAGAACGAACACCCCGACGAACCCGTGGACGACTCGCTCTTCACATATCCCGGCCCCGACCCGTTCACGCGCGAACAGGCCATACTGATGATGGCCGACACGGTGGAGGCGGCATCGAGATCGCTGCCTGAATACACCGAGGAGAGCATATCCAACCTGGTGAACAGGCTCATAGACCAGCAGGTGAGCGAGGGATATTTTGTCTACTGCCCGATAACCTTCCACGACATAGCCGTGGCTAAGCAGGTGCTGACGGAGCGACTGAAGTCGATATACCACACGCGCACAAGCTATCCGGAACTGGCAAAGAAAAACAACAAGACCGAAAACACGCCGCCCGCAAAGCAATAAGGGCCGACGGCACAGCTGAAAAGGTCGCCAACGCTGTTGTAGATGCAGCGCCGGCGACCTTTTATTTATGCACGTGTATGACACAAAAACTTGCACACATCTATATATTTGTGCATTAACACGCCGCTATCTTGTTAATAAAAATTAAACAAAAGACTGCATTTTAGGAAATAAAGAACAAGAATGATACCTTTGCAGCCAATTTATTTAAGGTTATTAAAGATGAATAAAACAAAATTAATCTGCGCAGCTCTTGCACTGTCAGCAGCCGCAACGGCCAGCGCAGGCGGTATTCTTACTAACACCAATCAGAACATTGCTTTCCTGCGAAATCCGGCTCAGGATGCCGTGATTGGCATTGCCGGTGTGTACAGCAACCCTGCCGGAGTGGCGTTTATGAACAACGGATTCCATCTGTCGCTCAACATCCAGAACGCTCACCAGACACGTGAGATAACCTCAACGTTCGCTCCGTTTGCCTATGGAGCCAAGAACTTCGGCAACACCACCAAGACTTTCAAGGGCGAGGCCAACGCCCCAATCATACCGTCGATACAGGCGGCATACAACAAGAACAACTGGAGCTTCCAGTTTAACTTCGCCATCACGGGCGGTGGTGGCAAGTGTGTGTTCGACGACGGTCTGTCGTCGTTTGAGGGCAACATAGCCCTGCTGCCGCTGCTGTCGCAGAACCTCGACGTGCTGACAAACGAACTCGGACTGGGCTCGCTGGGCTTGCCCACGGTGTCGCAGTATGACATGGACACATACATGCGCGGACGCCAATACTATTACGGCTTTACGCTCGGAGCGGCACGCAAGCTGAACGACCACTGGTCGGTGTATCTGGGCGCACGTGTGCTATACGGCAACTCTAACTATTACGGCTACGTGAAGAACATCAAGGCCAACATAAACGGCGAGATGGTAAGCGCGCCCGAAACGTTCAAGAACCTTTCGGCACAAGCTGCCGTAGCTGTGGGCACATACACAGAGATGGCCAACATGTATCAGCAGGCAGGCGACATGGCTAACGCAGCCAAATATGCACAGCTGGCAAAGGACTATAAGGTGAAGGCCGTGATGCTGGGTGCGCTCGGCTCTGCAACAGAGGACGTAACGCTTAACTGCGACCAGACCGGATGGGGCATCGCGCCGATAATCGGTGTTGACTATAAGACGGGCGACTTTAACTTTGCAGCAAAGTATGAATTCAAGACGCGCATGCGCCTGAAGAACCGCTCGGCCAACAGCGAATCCGCCTGAACAACCGCTCTGCCAACAGCGAGAGCGCCAAGAACCTGGAGCAACTCAACCGCTATACCGACGGAATTGAGGTGGCTGAAGACTCGCCGGCTCTGCTGACGCTGGGCGCACAGTGGTAGCCGCTGCAGCAGCTGCGCATCTCTGCCGGATGGCACCACTACTTTGACACTGACGCAAAGCAGTTTGACAACCACCAGGACAAGCTCGGAGGCAACACCAACGAGTATCTCTTCGGTGCAGAATATGACATCAACAAGAGAGTGCAGGTGAGCGCCGGAGCGCAGTTTACGGAGTATGACTTCACAGACAGCTACATGGAGGACATCAGCTTCAACGTAAGTTCTTGCTCTGTGGGCCTGGGCGTGGGCATTAAGCTGACCGAGAAGATGAAGCTCAACCTGGCTTACTTCCAGACATTCTACAAGGACTACAAGCGCGAGACCAACGACTACTACAACATCTCCGGACTGGCCGGAAAGGTTATCGGCAACGTGGCCAACGAACTGCTGGGCCCGGAGGCTGCACAGGTGGCCGTAGACAAGACCACGGCACTGCTGACCACGCCTGACCCGTCGACAGGAAAGAGCATGCTTTACGGCGCCGACACGTTCACACGCACTAACCGTGTGTTCGGTATCGGACTTGACATCGACTTTTAATTCCTACGCAATGTAATGCAACTGATTATCAGTGCGTTACGAGCATCATAATCTTACTTTTGCAAAAGGCCGCCTTTTATCGTCTAAAAGGTGGCCTTTTACGTTGCAATATGTGGCCTTTTGGAAGGCAAAAGACCACATATTGGAAATACATATATAATCAACCATTTTTTCAGCGGCAACAGCAGGCTCTGCAGCCGGTTAAGAATGACGTGGTTAAGCCTAAACCGGCATCATTATTCTGCCTGTTGTTTTGCTTTATTCAGAGCATATTTCCGTCTGTTATTTCGCAAGCATAGTACGCCATGTCAAGAAAAGCGGACGGAAAAGTGGCAACAGGAAACGGAAAGACAGCAGAGAGCCGGAATACACGAAACAGACAACACGATATGCGGTCTGATGTCCTGATCGGGATTAAAGGGGGTCGACATCGAAGTAAATCTGAACAGAACGATACTTGGCGTCCTGCCCCATCATGGCCTGTGCCTTGCGCAGATAGAGGCGCACCTTGACAAGGTCGATGCCGTTTTCGAGCTTCAGCATAATCTTGCGTATGTTGAGCGTCTTAACCTTCGACACCGAAGGCTTGTCGGGACCGAGCACACGGCTGCCGAACCAACCGTGCAGTATGTCGCCGAGACGCATGGAAGCGGAGGCCACCACGGCGTCGTCGCGATGCTTCAGAAAGACATATATCAGATGACAGAACGGCGGATAGCAGAACGCCTGGCGCTCCTCGAGCTGGTCGGCAAACAGTCCTTCGCAGTCGTTGCGCACCACCTGCGTTATGACAGGCAGCTGCGGACTCTTGGTCTGCAGTATCACGAGGCCCTGCTTGCCCTTGCGCCCGGCGCGTCCGGCCACCTGCGCCATCATCATGAAGGCATGCTCGTAGGCACGGAAGTCGGGATAGTTGAGCATGCTGTCGGCATTCAATATGCCTACCACGCTCACCTTGTCGAAGTCGAGGCCCTTGCTCACCATCTGCGTGCCTATCAGAATGTCGGTCTTATGCGCCGAGAAGTCGCTTATCAGCCTCTCATAGGCGTTGCGCGTGCGGGTGGTGTCGAGGTCCATGCGTGCCACGCGGGCGTCGGGAAACAGCTCCATCACGTAGTCTTCCACCTTCTCCGTGCCATATCCTCGCCCACGCAGGTTGCGGCTTCCGCAGCAGGGGCACACCTCGGGCACGGTGTATGTCGTGCCGCAATAGTGGCACGTAAGCTGTCCGAGGCTCTTATGGTATGTGAGCGACACGTCGCACTTGTCGCAGTGTGGCACCCATCCGCACTCGCGGCACTCTATCATCGGCGCGAAGCCGCGGCGGTTCTGAAACAGTATGGCCTGCTCGCCGTTGTCCAAGGCCTTGCGCACGGCTGCCATCAGGCGGGGCGAGAACGGACCGCTCATCATCTTGCGGCGCTGCAGGTCTTTAATGTCCACCACCTCAATCTCTGGCAGGCGTATGTCGTTATAACGCTGCATAAGGCTCACCAGGCCAAACTTGCCCGTATGGGCGTTGTTCCAGCTCTCGAGCGAAGGCGTGGCAGAGCCAAGCAGCACCTTTGCGCCAAACTTGCGCGCAAGCATTATGGCCACGCTGCGGGCATGATAGCGCGGGGCGGGGTCTTGCTGCTTGAACGACGTCTCGTGCTCCTCGTCGATGATGACAAGGCCGAGATTGGTGAACGGCAGGAGCACGGCCGAGCGCGCACCGAGTATAACGTCGTAGGGAGCGGCAGACAGCTGCTTCTTCCATATCTCCACGCGCTCGGCGTCGGAATACTTAGAATGGTATATGCCGAGGCGGTTGCCGAACACGCGCTGAAGGCGCTGGCGTATCTGCACGGTGAGCGCTATCTCAGGCAGCAGATAGAGCACCTGCTGCCGGCGTTCGATGGCCTGGCGGATGAGATGTATATAGATTTCGGTCTTGCCGCTCGACGTTACGCCGTGGAGCAGCACCACATTTTTTTTCAGAAAGCTGAAAACTATATTGTTGTAGGCCGTCTGCTGAGCCTCGTTGAGCGGCTTTATCAGCTCGGGATGCGGCTCTCCGGCATTGTTCAGCCGGCCTATCTCGCGCTCGTAAGTGTTCAGGAATTTTCTTACGACAAGATTTCTGAACACTGCCGAAGTGCAGTGTGTCTCGTTCATAAGCTCGTCGCGGCTCACCTCGGCCACGGGTTCGGCACATGTGTCGCCGCTTATGGTGTCCCAGTGAGAGAGCGTGAGAAATGTCTCAAACACCTTAAGCTGGGCCGTAGCACGCTTCAGCACGTCGAGAGCCACACGTATGGCGCGCTCGCTGTGATATTCGGGCGCAAGCGACACATAGGTCTCGGTCTTTGCCGTGTATCCGTCCTCGCTCTTGAGTCCCGACGGCAGGGCAGCGTTCATCACGTCGCCAACAGACGACAGATAGTAGTCGGCCATCCATCGCCACAGCTCTAGCTGCACGGCATTAACCACGGGAGCGTCGTCCATCACGGTAGATATGTCCTTAACATTGAAGTCGGGCTTGTTGTTGTGTGTCCTAACCACCAGCCCCACGTATGTCTTGCTCTTGCCAAACGGCACGAGCACCCTTATGCCCTGCCCCACGCGTCCGGCAAGACTGTCGGGCACGGAGTAGGTGAACAGGCTGTCGAGCGGCAGCGGAAGTATGATATCTGCGTAAGTCATCTGTTGTGCAAAAATACAGAATTATGCCCAAATGCACAAAAGATGAAAGTGCTTGTTTGCACAAAAACCATAAATGGCGGAATAAAGAGGAACAAAAAAAGGAGACATTTCATGCCTACGCAGAAATGTCTCCAATGGAATTATTCTATGCTTTTAAAGAATTTGCCCGGATCAGAAATAGTAGGCAGCAGAAATCTGCCATGTGTTTGAACGGCCGCGCAGCACGCTCTCTGCGCCGTCGAGAACAGTTATCTCGCCTGTCTTGCCGCAAACGATGTTATAGTTGGCACCAACCTGCAGATGGCCTAACAGCATTACGCCGGCACCCACGTTGACACTGAAGTTAGAGGTGTTGAGTCTCCATTCTGCCACGTCCTTATACAGGCTCTGGTTCTTGTCGCCGACGTTGAATCCAAACTGAGGTCCGGCTGCGAGATAAACGGCAGCAAGGCTTCCCAAGCCGATGTCGTAACGGAGGTTGATAGGAATATTGATTGACTTCTGCTTCAGTCTTGTTGACACCAGAGTGTTGTCGTCTGCCTCAACATTGACCTCGCCTTCACGCTGGTCGTAGAGCGCAGAAGCATCGATGCCAAGGCCTACGATGGGGAGTGTGAACTTGATAGTCGGACCGATGAAGAATCCGGTGCGGTTTGATGTCTCGAATACATCATTACTGAGCGACATGTCTGTGATGTTAAGACCACCCTTGATACCAAACTTCAGCTGTGCGTTTGCCGGCACGGCGAAATAGGTTGCCGCTACAAGAACAATCAGTGTAAATAACTTTTTCATAAGCTTTCATTTTAAGTGTTTATAAATTTGGCTGCCCCGTCGTGGGGCAGTCGTTATCTTGTATTATATCAGTGTCTCTGTCTGCGCACCGTAACGCGTGCTGCCGATGATGAGCCTGAAGAGCTCTTGCTCGACGAACGGCTCTTCTTCACCGTTGTAGACGAGCGGCGGTTCTTCTTCACCTTCTTGCCCTTCACCTTCACTTCGGCCTTTGCAATGCTGTCGAGCGAGTCCTTGCGTGCCTGGTCGCCCCAGATGTTTTTCTCAAAGGCGGCAAGCTCGCCCTCAATGCGCTTCTGCTCCTTGATCATGGCAGAGTCAGTGTGGCAATACTGGCTGAGTGTCTTGCCAAGCATGTTCGTGGTCTTGTATATCTTGCCCTTATACATGTTGCGCGTAAAATAGTCGTCCATGCTCATCGTGGCGGCATTGTTGAGGTTGCTCGTCATTATTATCTGCTTGCTCAGATAAGGAGCCAGGTCGTCGTATTTCACCCAGAAAAGCGGATACTTCTGCGCTCCGTCGCCGAAGTCATCCTCACGCGACATGATAGGACACAGCGCCAAGACCTTTGTATGGAAGGTGGCAGAAGCCTGGTCGTAATATGCGCTCTCCTTTACATAGAACGACTTAACCTCGCGCGACGGAATGTCGCTGTTGTCCAGACGCACGCGGCCTCCGTTGCGTTCGTAGTATATGTGATAGTTGTCGAGAAAGGCAAGGGGCTTTACACGGGCAGAGTCGGTGAACACCTCGTTGCCGTCCAGACGGTACTCATACGCCTTTATGTCGCCACGCATCATCAGCTTGAAGATGTATGTGAACAGGTTCATCTGCGAACCTACAGGCTCTACCGGATAATAAAGGCCGGCATTGGCGTCCTCCTCGAGATTGATCTCACGGTAAATGTCACGGCGCCACACCACATCCTCAGACATGCGGGCAGCCGTCGGATAAGAGATGCGGGCACGGGTGGTAAGCGTCTGTGCGTTCGACTCGTTTTTCTGCTGCTGTTGTCTGCGGCGCGCCGCCGGCTGTGCAGACGCCTCTGCCATGCATGCTGCCAGCAAAAGCAGCACTGCGCACACACGCAAGGTGGGTCCGCCAGCCACCGTCTTGTGGCCATTTGCTATCTTCTTAAAGAACATGAATCTTGTCATACTTATGTTTTTATTTTTATCTCAGCCCGGGTCTGCTGTCCGGCCTCGGGCAAGAGAACTATTTCACAATAACTTCCATTGTCGACGGCAGCGTGCGCTTAATTCCGTCGGGACCTACGGCTGTGATGCGGGTGATATAGAACCGCTTGTTGCGCGACAGTCCGCGGAAGGTCTCCCGCTGGCGTTGCGTGAACGAATCGCCATTAGAAACCATTGGCACAGCGTTACCCATGTTGTCGTAGAACACGGTCTCAAAGCTCAGCACCTTGAACGGAATGTCGAGCAGTCCGTCGTCAATGGCGGCCTTGATGCCTCCTACCGACATGAGCGAAGCCTTGGCCAAGCCGCCCGTACGGAAACGGTTGTCGCCGATGGCGATGTATGGTGTAGGATCAGGAAGCTTGCGCACATGGAACGTAAACTGGCCTACCGGCTTGGCGCTGCCTGTCTGCAGCGACATTACGTTTATCGTTACATCCTTTCCTACGGCTGTTGGACGGGCAATATACTTGCCCGGACCCACTGGCTGAAGCGTGCCGCCGCTCATCGATGCCGATACTTTGTTGAGCGGAACGCCCGGGATGCTTATGCTGATAGGATTGCTATAGCCTGCATAAAGCACATTCATGAGGTCGGCAGAAACCGTTGCGCTGGGGTCAACCACGGTATACTTCTGTGAGAAATCACGGCGAATCACATCGCCGCTGCCGTTGCGCATTGTGATATAACCAGTGAGATTAAAGTCGCCGGTGCGTCCGGTTACAATCTCATAGGTATTATTGCGCAGGTTCATCTGCCTTCCGCCGATGTATATCTGTGGCTGCTGCGTTGTGTCTACCGCTGCCATAACGATCTGAGCCGAGAACTTGTCGCCGCGCACTATCGTCTGTGCATTGGGTATCACGAAAGCACTTAGCTTGTTGACGCGTATGTCTTTCATGTCGATATTGGCCACAAGAGTGTGCAACACCTCGCCTTCAGCATAGCGGACATCGCTCTGCAGCTTGGTCAGAAGCGTAACAGCCGCAGCCACAGGCATATCCTCGAACATGTATTCCTGCCAGTTTTTACCCATTGTCCGTGCGTTCTTGGGCAATGTCGTGGTAAGATTGCTGGCTATGATTGCTTTCTGACGCTCGTCGGTAACCATCTTCAGGATGCGCTCACGGAATGAGTTGATGGCGTTGAAGAGCTGTTCGCCCTTGCCCGAAGCAGGCGAAAGCATTATCTGGTTGGCAGCTTCGAGGTTTTCTTTGTTCTTTATATTAAGCACGTCGCCTTTTTCTCCGTCAGCCTCTTTCACAATAGCCTCCTTCAGCTGCTGTGCAAAATTGAACAGCGAGTCGCTCATCTGCTTGACGGCAGTGGCCTTCTCAAACCATGCCTTCACTTTCTGAGGGTTCGATTTCATCTGAGTCTCGAAGTCGCCATAAAGCGATTCGTTCTCTGACGAAGCGTTTGAGGTGGTGCGGTGAAGGCTATCCTCCACAATAGAGAAGCCCTCGAGCACTTCGGTCGAGACGTTAAGCGCAAGCATGGCCATGAGGACGACATACATAAGGTTTATCATCTTCTGGCGTGGAGATACCGGTCTTTTCTTTATTGCCATTGCCTTGCGTTTTTATACTTCTGCGTTGTTTCCGTTGTTTGTTGCTGCGCGCATGTTTACGGTCATGGCCTCTATCATGCGGGCATAAATCTTGTTAAGCTGTTCTATCTGTGAAGCCATCTTGCGCGACTGCTCGTTTATCTGGTCGATAGTGCCGATCTGAGAGCTTGCGCCCTTAAGCTGCATCTCGTAAACCTTGCAGATACCGGTGAGAGTGCGGTTGAGATTTTCCATCTCCTCTGAGTCGCGTGTAAGACGTGCGCTCTGCTCCGACACCTTGGCCAGCATGTCTGTAAGTTTCTTGAGTTCTTCAACATAGTTGCTTGTGGCTTCTTCCATCTCAGGCGATACCTGCTGCTGGGCTGTTATCCAGCCTGTAGAAGGCTGCTGAGCGGGCATTCCCTGCGGAGCAGTTCCTGCTGCAGCGGCATATGGCTGACCTGCAACAAACTCGCCGTCGGCAGACGACTGGCCTCCGGCTGACGGCTGAACGCTGTCGTCAGAAGAAGCAACAGCTGCCGAAGCGGGCTGCGGCTGAGCACCGCCACCATTGATATAAACCACATTTCCGCCTTGAACGCCACCACCGGCAACACGCGGAGCAGCCGCCGGAGAGTCAAACCCGTCGGCATCAGCCATGTCAAGTTCTTCGTCGCCATACCCTTCCTCAGCAATATGAGTGGGTATTTCCTTGCCTATGGCAGTCTTGTCGAAAGGACGGTCGAAGGCCGAAATGAAGAACACTATAACCTCAGTGCCCATACCGAAATACAACATGATGTTGGCTCCGGGAAGGTGAGTGAGCTTGAACAATGTACCAAGGATAACGATAGACGCACCCCAACTGTAAGCGTAGTTCAGGAACGTTTGTCCCGGTACGCTGTCGAGCCACCTCTGCAGGCGGTAGATGATATTATATTTGCTGTATTCTGTCATGTCTTACTTCTTTTTCTGTTTTGAACTTGTTGTGCTTGCCAGACTTCTGACACAGCGGAAACCGATGTAGCAACGGGGCTGATTCTGATACTCCCATGTACGCCATGCCGAACGGATGTACGACTCGGGGTCTTTCCAAGAACCTCCGCGCACGCTCTTCTTCTTGAGCTTGTAGGGGTCTTCCTTGGCCGCGTTGTAGCGCAGCTCGGGGTTAAGGTCGTTCATGGCGTCGATACCTGCCTCGGTATATGTGGTGCTGGTCCACTCCGCCACGTTGCCCGCCATGTCGAACAGTCCGTTTGAATTAGACGAGAAGATGCCCACACGGCTGGTTATGAGGTTGCCGTCTTCGGTGTAGTTGCCGCGGTCGGGCTTGAAGTTGGCAAAGAAACAGCCCTTGTCGTTCTTAACGTCGACAGTCTCCCAGGGGAACTCTGTGCCTTCCTTACCGCGTGCGGCATACTCCCACTCTGCCTCTGTGGGCAGGCGATAGCGCTGTATATAGCGTGCCTCGCCGCCAAGACCCTTGAGCAGATAGTCGGTGCGCCATGCGCAGAACGCGTTGGCCTGCTCCCATGTTACGCCCACAACGGGATAGTCGTTATATGTAGGACTGCTGAAATAAAGGCGCATATAGGTCTCGTTGTCAGAGTTGACAAAGTCGTTGACCCAGCATGTTGTGTCAGGATATACGTTGACAATGTATGTGTTGAGGAAGTCCCACGGGCCGCTGAGAGGGCGGTCGATGGTCTGTCTTACGATGCGTCCTTCGTCGTCGATGTAAGCAGTGTCCTTTGAAATCATCACCACTTCGTCGGGATTAACCGGTATGTCGGTGTTGAGGTTGCGCTCAGCAGGATTAAGCCTGTTGCGGCGCAGCGCTGCGGCTGTATAGTCGTAGACCTCATAACGGTAGTTCATCTGGCTGGCGTCGAGCATCTTCTCTCCAGTAACGGGATTTGTAACGTAGAGACTCTCGATGGCTCTCAGCTCGTCCTCGTTGGGCTTTCGCGGCAACGGTTTCTTCCAGTTGAGGTGCGGGGTTACGGGGTCGCCGTTCTTGTCTTCGGTTATCATGTAGCTCTCGTCGCCGCCATAAGACGGGTCGGCAAGACGAGTGCGCAGGATAGAGTCGCGCACCCAGAACACAAACTGCTTGTACTCAGAGTTTGTAACCTCGGTTTCGTCCATCCAGAAACCGTCAACCGATATTTCCTTTACCGGAGTCTGCTTTCCCCACAGGCTGTCTTCTTTCTCCATACCCATCTTGAGGAAGCCTCGCTTTATAAGTGTCATTCCGTAAGGCGTAGGCTCGGTGAAGGCACGCCCGCCTACTCCTACCACCTCGCCTCCGCGTCCTACCGATGCGGAGCGTCCGCCGAAGCATGCAGAGAGCGTGGTGAGCACTATCACGCCAAGGGCAATTATTGTATTTATCTTTTTCATATCTTATAATATTCTCACGCTTTTATGTTTATTCTTTCCTTTTTTATAAAGGTTGAGTGTAGTCTGATATCCGATGAAAAGCTCGTGGCTGCCGTTGCCCATGTTGATGGCCGAGGTGTACACCTCATAGCTGTAGCCTATGTTGATGCCGTGGAAGCTGCCGCCCACCAGCACCGTAACCGAGTTTGTGGGGCTGTAAGACACGCCCCCGTAGAGCATCTTCTTGTCGTTTGTATAGACCAGCCGGCCCGACACGTCGCCTCTCCAGGCCACCCCGTCGGTGCGCAGCAGCACAGACGGATGTATTGTAAGAAACGGATTTCTTAGTTTAATATTGTATCCGCCGGTCAAATAAAATGTAGGATCTATCTGCAATTCGTTTGTTTCGCCCAGTTCAACCAGCGGAGCGGTGAGGTGCTGGGCCGACACGCCCACATACCAGGGGCCGTGCGTGTAATAAAGTCCGAAGCCCACGTCGAAGGCGCTTCCGTTGACGTCTGATGTGGTGAAGGCCGGGTCGCTCGAGTCTTCAATGTCGAGCTTCGAGCCGTCGAAGCCCTCGCTGAGCAGCCCCAGCTGTACGCCCGCACTTATCATTCCGCCGAAGAGCTTGTGCTTGTAGGCATACTGCAGCGCCAGGCGCTGATGTGTGAACAGACCTATCTGGTCGTTGAAGAGCGAGAGGCCCACGCCGTGATAGTTCTTAAGGAAATACAGCGGCATGTCGGCGCCCACGTACATTGAGCGCGGATTGTTCTCGAATCCTGCAAAGCTGAGGGCATACACCGCCGCAATGTTTAGCTTTGAGGCCTTGCCCACCGAGCCCGGGTTATAGTAAGGCTCAAGGTCCCAGTAGTGACTGAAAGACGCGTCATACTGCGCGCTGACCCTTGCCGAGGCCAGCATCATCACTGTTAATATGGTTAAAAGACGTATTCGCACGACAATATAACGCAAGTCATGCAATTTTATTGTATGCAAAAGGGCGGCTCTTTTTCTCTGAGCTGCCCTTTTTTATCAAATTAAATCAATATTCGTCTTCATTAAACAAGAAATCCTCCTTGGTAGGATAGTCTGGCCATATATCCTCGATGCTCTCGTAAACATCGCCCTCGTCTTCTATTTCCTGCAGATTTTCCAGCACTTCCAGAGGAGCACCCGAGCGGACTGCATAGTCGATTAACTCGTCTTTTGTTGCGGGCCACGGTGCATCTTCGAGTTTTGAAGCTAATTCAAGTGTCCAATACATAACCTTTAAAATTTACGTTTTTAATCACCCACAAAAGTACTATATTTTTTCTTATTTGCAAGGTTTCTTCCAGATTTTTTCTCTCACTCCGTAAATAAAGTTTAATTTTCTCGCCAATACGAAAAGATAATCCGACAAACGGTTCACATACTGCAGCACCTCGGGGTCGAGCTCGGTCATCTCGTTGAGCTTGAATATGCGGCGCTCTGCCCTGCGGCACACCGTGCGGCACACGTGGGCAAGGGCTGCTCCGTGTGATCCTCCGGGCAGGATGAACGTTGTCTGCGGAGGTATGTTGGCCGTGATGATGTCAATCTCCTCCTCGACGGCTGTAACTTCTTCCGGATTAAGCGTGTACGACGGCGCAAGGGCTGTCTGTGTCTTGTCGGTGGCCAGATACGAGCATACGGTAAAGAGGTTGCGCTGTATTCTGTAGATAAATTCCTTGTCCTCGCCATCCTTCAAGAAAGAAGCCAGCATGCCGAGATGGGCGCTGAGTTCGTCGACTGTGCCGTAGGCCTCAATGCGTGCGTTTGTTTTCTCTACTCTGACACCTCCCACCAAGCTTGTGGTGCCTTTATCGCCGGTCTTTGTATATACCTTCGTCATCTTCATAGCCATAATGGATTTAAAAGTTAATTATGTAATTTTGTTTATAACGTTTCTCGTCGAAAAACACAAGTCCGCAGTAATACAGGTCGAACGTAACCACGCCGGGCTCATCGCTCACTATGCGCCGCCATACGCCGCGCGCATTGCTGTCGGAATGTATGCCGTGAACCATCACCGCCGAACCGGCACGGGCCGCACTGCATATGGAGGCCAGCTGGTCGGCAAGTCCGCTGCAGGGAACGAGCCTTGCCACAAAGCGGCCGCTGCAGCCGCCAATCATGTCGGAAAGGCGCACGGGCGACAAGGCCGAACTGACGCTCTCGATGCGCGCCTTGCGGCATCCGGCACCGAAATATGCGCCGTAAGCGCCGCCGGCATCGTCGAAGTTGACAACGAGCGAGGGCTGCACGCTGTTGGCAAGCCTGAGGCACAGCTCGCACATCTTGCGCTCCACCACGCCCAGGCCGGGATAGCTCAGCGCCAGGTCGTCGTAGGCGTAATAGGGATAATGCTCGTTGATGACATAGCGCACCATGCGGTAGGCCCACGGCGACTGCACGCCAAAGCCGCGGCTATGGCGCATGCGGCTCAGCCACACAAGCATGCGCCGCAGCTTGCCGCATGAACTTGCCGCACTGTATGTCGTCTTATCTGTAGTCATCATGTTATCGCCTTTGCCAAAGTCGGACACATTATATAATATACAGCATGCATTGGCGCTAACCTGCCGCCGGCAACAATGCCCGGAGACACCGGTGCCATACACTGACAAAGCATAAGCCACCCAACAGCAAAGTTGTTTTTCATATTGCGCCGTTGCCGTGTTGTAATATGCAAATATATATATTTTTATTCGAAAAAAGCATTTTTATTCAAAAAAATGCGACATTCTGTGATAATACATCACTTTGCAGCCGTCTGACCTCACCAAAAGTCACTGAAAGCATCTGCAAGGCCGCCGACTGCGCGACGTAACGCCACTGACGTGGCGCAGGCTGCCCCTGCCGCCCATCAGGCCGTGCGCGGCCCAGCCAAAAGGCCACCTTTCGGCTCCTAAAAGGTATGCTTTCAGCCTCTAAAAGGCCGTCTTTTGCACGCTAAAAGGTGGTCTTTTGCAACACATTGAATATCAAGGCGTTACAGCGGCAGCATTTTCCGTCATCCCAAACGGCCATCAGGGCGTGCCGGTTGCATCGCTTACGATGTTTTCATTGCCGGTAAAAGCGCCTCTCCGGGCATGGTGACGGCCTTTCTGTTTGCATCCACAGAATTTCATTTTTGCACAGGCTGAAGATATTAAGTATCTGTATGACACCTATAACACACCTTATCCGACATTATGTCGACAATAACGACAATATCACTTGCCAATTTCAGAATAATTGCATATATTTGCGGTATGTAAGTATTTTACCGGCATAAAGATACAGACATATTTTATTTAGGTTTAACTAAAAACGGCAGACTATGAACGATGGCAACACAGGCATACGCCCACATGAAGGCGGCTGACACATGGCAACAGCGAAAGGCACTGACTGAAGCAAGGCAACACAAACTCAGCTTGCAGCCAAAAGCTGACGCCGCACTAAAGCGGCAGCGGCAACATATGTTTACCGTAGCAGACAACACATCAAGCAACCCCACAAAATCGTAATAACATGAGAAACATAATATTAATACTGTCCCTTATGGCATGCACGGCCGGAACAGCCGCGGCTCAGACCGACTCGCTCGAGGTGGACACCACGCTGACACTGGGCGAAATAACGGTGAAGGGCATGAGAGTGATAAAGAAGGTTGACCGGCAGCTGATAATACCTACGAAGGAGATGGTGAAGGCGTCGTCGAACGGATTTGAACTGCTCAACCTCATGACGCTCGACGGCATAAGGGTAGACCCCGTGATGCAGACCGTGTCGAGCATGGAGGGCGGCTCGGTGCAGGTGCGCATCAACGACATCGTGGCCAGCACGCAGGACATCATGGCGCTCAGGCCCGACGAGGTGGTGCGCGTAGAATATATCGACAACCCAGGAATAAGATACTCTGACAGCGGACTGAAGGCCGTGATCAACTATGTGGTGAAGCGGCGCAGCGCGGGCTACGTGGGCGGAGCAAGCACGATGCAGGCCTTTGCCACGGGATTCAACAACAGCAGCGCTTACTTTAAATATAACTACAAGAAGTCGGAGTTCAGCATTAACTACGGATTCAGCTACCGCGGCTACGACGAGCGCAGCATCAGCAACAACAGCACCTACTATCTGCCCGACGGAACGCAGAAGAGCGTAAACTATATAGGCTACAACTCTGATTTCATGTACACGATGAACAATCTGCAGCTGGGCTACAGCCTGGCCGACCCCGGCAAGTATGTACTAGACGTGCGCTTATTCTACAACAACTACAACAGTCCCAACAGAGACATGCGCCAACTGGTGCAGGAGACGGGGCAGCCCGACAGGTATCTCTACAACAAGGTGGTGAACAAAGACCGCACGCCGTCGCTCGACATCTACTACTCGGTCAACCTGCCGCACAACCAGAACATCATGGCAAACCTTGTGGGCACGTACATCGGCACCGACTACAAATACCTGATGAGCAACTATCTCTTCAACGAGTCGCCTGAGCAGTCGGTCAAGTCAGAGCCGCTGAGCGACTACAGCTACATTGCCGACGGACGCAAATACTCGCTGATAGGCGAGGCTATGTATACCAAGACCATGAAGAAGACAGCCTTCACGGCTGGGGCGAGATACTCTGTGAGCAGGACCGAAAACGACTACTCGGGCACCAATGAGACCGACGCACACCTCAACTCGGACAACCTGTATATGTTTGCGCAGCTGCAGGGCAATCTCAGCGTGATAAACTATCAGGCAGGCATAGGTGCCAGCTACACATCGATACATCAGGGCGAGACAGGATTCAACAAATGGACGGCAAGGCCGCAGCTTAGCCTCTCGACAAGTGCGATAAAGAATGTATTCATCAGATACAGCGGAAGCATGGGACAGAACATGCCGTCGCTGTCGCAGCTCACGGAGGTAAAGCAGTATATGAACGAGGCTGTGGCCTACGACGGCAACAGAAATCTGACGCCATACAACTCTTACAACAACAGTCTTATGGTAAGCTGGTCGATGCCCTTCTTCGACTTCCGCCTTACCGGCAGCTGGTATTATGCGCCCGACATCATCATGAACACCTACAGCCCGGTGATGCAGGAAGACGGAACATACGTCATAACAGCAAGACCTGAAAACCAGGAGAGCTTCACACAGAAAACCGTTGCGGCCAACCTGATACTGCGCCCGATAAAGAACGTGCTCAACATAGCGCTGTATGGCAGCTATAACAGATACGAAAGCCGCGGACTTAGCTACTCGCACAACTTCAACGCATGGCGCTGGAGGGCTTCGGCTTATCTGATGCTGGGCAACTGGAGCGCGTCGGCCGACATATACAATGCTCCGAAAAGTTTCTTCGGCGAGAGCATGACGGGAGGCGAGCGCAACTTCAACCTTAACGTAAGCTACAAATACAAGAACC
This sequence comes from Prevotella sp. CAG:255, assembly GCF_000431195.1. Lineage (NCBI taxonomy): Bacteria > Pseudomonadati > Bacteroidota > Bacteroidia > Bacteroidales > Prevotellaceae > Prevotella > Prevotella sp. CAG:255. The sequence goes on from NZ_HF986767.1 coordinate 62,440, forward strand.
TTCAGGTGGGCGTCGGCGGCATCCTCGTAGGCTATGCGCAGGGCAACATATACGAGAGCAGCACCACAAGCCGCTATTATAAGAACACGGGAGTTACGCAGATAAAGGACAACGGCAACATGATATATTTCACTCTGTCGTACAACTTCAGCCACGGACGCAAGTATAAGGCCGACCAGCGCAGGCTGAGCAACAGCGACAACGACAACGGTATCAGATAATCTCCGGCAAGGTGTCCTTACAGCCTTTAGCCGCCCTCGCAGCCACGCCATTCCGCTTATGCCGTTCATGGCAAGCTAAGGCGGTACGGCTGCCGGACAAATAGTTTAGCACGAAGCGTTATTAGTATTCCGTCCGTATTTTTGCCTTATATCGAGCGGATTTTCGTCAGTCATTTTGCAGGCACAAAGGGCCAAGTCAAGAAGAGTCTGACGAAAATCCGCTCAATAGAAACAGAAAGGCTGACTGAAAGCATGGATGCACAAAACAGATAAAGCAATGTGCGGCAGAATGACAGATTTTGGATTAGATACAGCGCCCCTGCATGTCAGCGTTTTCGGGTTTTCACCTGCATAAAGCGCCGTGCAGGGGCACATTTTCGTACCGCATGAATAGCGGTTGGCCATAACCTCTGTCATGATTCATGTCAAGACCGTTGCATAAAAACGCCGCAGGGCTTTGCCGTTAACGTGTTTTCTTATTATATTTGCAAAGACATTAAGAAAACAAAGATATGAAATCATTAAGGGAATTATATAGGATAGGTAAAGGCCCGTCGAGCAGTCATACAATGGGGCCGCAGAAAGCAGCTAAGATTTTTTTGGAGAAGAACCCTTCAGCCAAGCAGTTTAAGGTTACTCTATACGGCAGTCTGGCAGCCACAGGCAAAGGCCACATGACAGACACGGCCATCATAGAAGTGCTGTCGGCAGCGGCTCCGGTAGAAATCGACTGGCAGCCGTCGGTGTTTCTGCCCTATCATCCCAACGGAATGAAATTTGTTGCTTATGCCGATGAAGATAAAGTGGCAGACGAGTGGACCGTCTACAGCATCGGCGGAGGCGCCCTGTCTGAAGGCAAGGGCCGCGACGACATGTTCAATACGCCCGAGGTGTACGACATGAACACCATGAGCGACATCATGAACTGGTGTTACGAGACGGGACGCAACTATTGGGAATATGTCGACCAGTGTGAGGATTCAGGTTTCTGGGACTATCTTCTCGAGGTATGGCATATGATGCAGCAGGCAGTAGAGCGTGGTCTTAACCACGAAGGACGTTTGCCCGGTCCGCTCAATCTCACCCGCAAGGCCCCCACTTATTATGTCAAGGCTTCAGGCTACAAGCAGTCGCTGCAGTCGAGAGGTCTGGTTTATGCCTACGCGCTGGCTGTAAGCGAGGAGAACGCTTCGGGCGGCACCATCGTAACAGCTCCCACCTGCGGCGCCAGCGGTGTGCTCCCAGCCGTGTTGTATCATCTTTCGAGAGGTCACAACTTCAATGACACCCGCATACTTCATGCCCTTGCCACAGCCGGACTTATCGGCAACATCGTAAAGAAGAATGCCTCAATCTCAGGAGCCGACGTAGGTTGCCAGGGAGAGGTAGGCGTTGCTTGCGCCATGGCATCAGGAGCAGCATGCCAGCTGTTCGGCGGCAGCCCGTCGCAGATTGAGTATGCAGCAGAGATGGGTCTTGAGCATCACCTCGGCATGACGTGCGACCCAGTGTGCGGACTTGTGCAGATTCCGTGCATCGAGCGCAATGCCTACGCTGCAGCAAGAGCCCTCGACTCTAACCTGTATGCAGCATTCTCAGACGGCATCCACCGCGTTTCGTTCGACAAAGTAGTAGACGTGATGAAGCACACCGGCCACGACATTCCTTCTCTTTACAAGGAGACAAGCGAAGGCGGACTGGCTAAGGGCTTTAATATCGTTAAGTGACAACATAAAGACTGCGGAGCGATGAACAAGCCATTAGCTTTATGTGTCATGCTGCTGGCAGCCATTGTGCCGCATGCGGCAAATGGTGGCAACATAGAAGAGAATGTCGTTATCAGTCAACCTAAAATGGCAGACCAAGCAACTATATCAGAAACCGTCAAGGTAAACGAAGTTACGGTTACCTGTATCAGGGACAACAAGGCTGAACGTACAATGCCGCTGAGTCTTTTTGGCGACATACCAGAAAGCCTTATTGACAGCCTTGGCATACGCAACGGCATCAAGTCGTCTGTTAATGCCATATTGGTCAAGACTGAAGGAGCAACAATACTGTTCGACACCGGACTCGGAAAGTCGGACAGCCAGTTGCTTACGGCCCTGAGCAATAAGCCTGAAGACATCAAGTTCATCTATCTCACACACTTTCACGGCGATCATATCGGCGGCATGATGAAGGGCGACAAGCCTGTGTTCACCAATGCAGAAGTCTATGCTTCACGTGAAGAATATGAAAGTTGGATGAAAATGCCGGATGAAGCAAAGGCTCAGGTCGTGAAGACAATGAAGGCATACGAAAAGCATTTGCACCTTTTCGAGTTTGGCGACACTCTTCCCGGCAACGTAATTGCGCTTGATGGCAGCGGTCACACTCCCGGCCATACCATCTACAATGTAGACAATGAAGTATTGGTTGCAGGCGACATAATTCACGGAATGGCACTCCAGCTAAGCCATCCCGAATATTGCGCCTCATACGATATGGACAAAGAAAAGGCAATAAGGACACGCAAGCGCATTCTGAATTACGCCAGAGAGCATAAAATAGACATTGCCGGTATGCATATCCCCCTGCCTGGCATAATCCCGTTGTAATGCGTTTAAAATGCCTCAGAAAGAAACAAAACTATCGTATTGAGGATATTAAACAGCAATATTCGGACAGAATAACAGAACGGGAAAAAAACAATAAAGCAAATCCGCCGTAAACAAAATATGATTAAGGCCTAAGGAAATGCATAAATCTAACCACAATAAGCTATATATCAAAATATAATATTCGGCGCATAAGCCAAGAAATATAATACAGAAAAGAAATACGCTTCCGCCCGCCTGACTAATAAAGCATTTCTGCATAGGGTCAGGCAGGCGGAATCATTTATGAAAATCTGCCAATAAGCATCCTCGATAATTGTAGCTTTATATTGAGCTGTTCGTCCGGATTCAGTTGTTTCATCACTCTTATATTCCTTATATACACAGCCAAGGCAACCTCAAACGTCCTTCCGCCTAATTATTTGCTCGTATAAGGAATTATCAAATGTTGTCTAGATATATGCGGTATAAGCGCCAAACAGCGCAAGAACTAACTATCTTTGAACAATTCTCATTTCTATTCCGCCTAGCTATCTGCCGCCTAAGGCAGAAACATTAATAAAACCTCATTGGACTCACCATTTCACCTGCACTCACGCATATCCTATTGCCATGGCCTGCAAGTGCAGCACTTCATGCATTGGATATCACTACAGAAAACCTTCCATTTCTAAATATCGGATATCTGCATAATTATAAAAATGATAGCTAAAATATTTGGATTTGAACATAGAAAGCGATTGGGGGTAAAATAATGATTTCCATCATCATATCATTCCTATCCGTGCCATAAGTCACATTAGTCTTATTAGTCTCATAAGTCTCATACTCCGTGGGGCCAAACAAAAAAAGAGTCCCTGACATCATAACTGACGTCAGGGACTCAACTCTGAAA
>NZ_HF986768.1:0-23720 GCF_000431195.1 Prevotella sp. CAG:255
AATGGTTAACATTCGTTTGCTTATCAGGATGGATAATGAGGCAAAAAACATGGATTTTGAGCCGTAAAAGCATGGTTTTAGAGTGATTAAAGGATGCTTTTGAGAGTATAAGTCAGCCACTTTTGGAGCGTAAACGGCAGAGTAATATTTTTTAACTGTTGAAGTTTTGAACCTGAAACGGCATAAGGTATTGAATGACAGCGATTTAACTATAAAACCTGGTTTTTGCTGTTTTTCACGCCAAATCACAGACTTGCGATGAGCATCGCTATTCTGAGAGCGTCAAACGGACGGAAAACATCAGAAATATTTACAAATAAAGAAACGTTATTAAGTGAAAAACGAAGAGGGAAGAGTGAAAAATCCAAATGCCCAAAATAGATAATACCCACAAGGCATTTGGCTTTAACTCCTTTAACTTCGGCATAGCCAATTGTGAAACGAAGTTCAGCGTAGCTAATTATGAATTGTGAATTATAAAAATGCTTGCGAAAGATCTAACGAAAACCAACTCAAAATAAAGCAAAATCCATAGCTAATCCTAATAACAGATTTGGATTAAAAGGGGTCAGACCGGTAAAAGTTTAATGCCTTCTATGGCACGATATACGCTGTTATTTGTATTGAATGAATGTCCGTGCCATAAAAAATAGGTATGATGAAGTATGGCGGATGACGACAAAATACCTATTTATTATGATTGCAAGTTTCAGATAATTTTTGTTATTTTGCAGACAACATAACGGAGGCACGACTGCTTCGGGTCATAAAGACAGATAAACATTTAGCGGACGATGAAAAATAACAAGATGTATGAAGCCGACGACAAGATGATATCTCTGATTGCCGACAACTATAACATACTGCAAAGCCTTGGCAGGTTTGGCATAAATCTCGGCTTCGGCGACAAGACGGTGCGTGAGGTTTGTGAAGATCAGAATGTAGACACATATACGTTTCTTGCTGTGGTGAACTTCTCGATAAACGGCTATCGCGACTTTGACGACGGCGGACGATTTTCGATACCCACGCTGATACACTATCTCAAGGCGTCGCACGAATATTATCTCAATTTTCAGCTTCCGTCGATAAGAAAGGAACTTGAGGCTGCGCTCGACGAAAACGACAACTTGGCGCGGCTGATAATGAAGCTTTATGACGAATATGCCCACGAGATAAGGCACCACATGGAGTATGAGGAGAAGACTGTCTTTCCATATGTGGACGATCTGCTTAACAACAAGGTGAACAATGAGTATGACATAGAAACCTTCTCGAAGCACCACGGACAGATAGACCTGAAGCTGAGAGAGCTGAAGAACATTATAATAAAGTATCTGCCGAGCGACATACAGCACAACAACCGGCTGACGGCCACGCTATATGACCTGTATAACAACGAAGAGTGGCTGCAAAACCATTCGATGGTGGAAGATTGCATATTCATACCGGCCATACGCAACCTTGAACGCAAGTTTAAGCAGAACGACGTGAGCGTGAAGATTTCGAAAATGATAAGCCGTAATCCTAATAACAGCGAGACGCTGAGCGACCGCGAGAAAGACGTTATAGTGAGCTTGGTGCAGGGAATGACCAACAAAGAGATTGCTGACCATCTTTGTATTTCTATCAACACCGTGATAACCCACAGGCGCAACATCGCGCGTAAGTTGCAGATACACAGCCCCGCAGGCCTGACGATATATGCCATTGTGAACAATCTGGTGGACATATCTTCTGTGAAACTCTGAAAGAAGATTTAAAACGGTCATGAATTTTTGTGTTAAAATCGGTACGCTGTATCGATTTTTTGTTTTATATTTGCACTCGAAAAAGAATTAAAAAGAAAACTTTTTGAAGAAATTTATTTGCGAAGTTGACAAAAATGGAAAACTTTTGCGAAAATATTTTTGAAAAAGTTTTCCAAAATCAAGAATATGGAAATAAAGAATTTTACAATCACGAAGCGCGACGGAAGCACAGACCGTTTCAGTCTTGACAAGATAATGAATGCCATAATCAAGGCGTTCAACTCAGTGAATGAACCTGCCGACCTAGGCTGTATCTCAAAGATAATCAGCCACTTGGATATGCACGAGGGCATAAAGGTGGAGGACATACAGAACCAGGTTGAAGAGGCCCTGATGAAGGAGGGATACTACAAGGTGGCAAAGAGCTTCATGCTGTACAGACAGAGGCACACCGAAGACCGCGAGACAATGGAGAAGTTGAAATTTTTGACAGACTACTGCGATGCGGCAAATGCGGCAACCGGCTCAAAATATGACGCCAACGCCAACGTTGAGCATAAAAACATAGCAACGCTCATAGGCGAGCTGCCAAAGTCGAACTTCATACGCCTTAACCGCCGTCTGCTGACCGACCGTATAAAGAAGATGTACGGAAAGGAGCTTGCAGACAAGTATATCGACCTGCTTAACCACCACTTTATATATAAGAACGACGAGACGAGCCTGGCCAACTATTGTGCATCGATAACGATGTATCCGTGGCTTATAGGCGGCACTACGTCGATAGGCGGAAACTCTACGGCGCCCACAAACCTCAAGTCGTTCTGCGGCGGCTTTGTCAATATGGTGTTCATGGTGTCGAGCATGTTGAGCGGAGCATGCGCCACACCCGAGTTTCTGATGTATCTCAACTATTTTATCGGTCTTGAGTACGGAAAAGACTACTGGAAGGAGGCCGACAAAGTGGTAGACCTGTCGATGAAGAAGCGCACCATAGACAAGATGGTTACCGACTGCTTTGAGCAGATTGTCTACTCTATTAACCAGCCTACGGGCGCACGCAACTATCAGGCTGTGTTCTGGAACATAGCATATTATGACAAACCATACTTTGAGAGCCTGTTCGGCGACTTCTACTTCCCTGACGGCAGCAAGCCCGACTGGGACGGACTAAGCTGGCTGCAGAAGCGCTTTATGAAATGGTTTAACAAGGAACGCACAAAGACCGTGCTGACATTCCCTGTTGAGACGATGGCGCTGCTGGCCAAGGACGGCGACGTGATAGACAAGGAGTGGGGCGACTTTACGGCAGAGATGTATTCAGAAGGCCACTCGTTCTTTACATACATGAGTGACAATGCCGACTCGCTGAGTTCATGCTGCCGACTGAGAAACGAGATACAGGACAACGGCTTCAGCTATACGCTTGGTGCGGGCGGCGTGTCTACTGGCTCGAAGAGCGTGCTGACAATAAACCTCAACCGCTGCATACAGTATGCCGTGAACAACAAGATGGACTATAAGGAGTTCCTGTCTGACGTGATCGACCTTACGCACAAGGTGCAGCTGGCATACAACGAAAACCTCAAGGAACTGCAGCGCCACGGCATGCTGCCGCTGTTTGACGCCGGATATATCAACATAGGCAGACAGTATCTCACAATAGGTATCAACGGACTTGTGGAGGCTGCCGAGTTTATGGGCCTGCAGATAACCGACAATCCTGATTATCTGGCATTTGTACAGACTGTGCTCGGACTTGTGGAGAAATATAACAAGCAATACCGTTCGAAAGACGTGCTGTTCAACTGCGAGATGATTCCGGCAGAGAACGTTGGAGTTAAGCATGCCAAATGGGACAGGGAAGACGGCTACTTCGTGCCGCGCGACTGCTACAACAGCTATTTCTATGTTGTTGAGGACGATTCGCTGAACATCATAGACAAGTTTAAGATGCACGGAGCACCATACATACAGCACCTTACGGGCGGCTCGGCGCTGCATATGAACCTGGACGAGCATCTGTCGAAGGCACAATACCGCCAGCTGCTCAAGGTGGCAGCCAAGGAGGGATGCAACTATTTCACGTTCAACATTCCTAACACTATATGCAACGACTGCGGCCACATAGACAAACGCTATCTGAAGGAATGTCCTCACTGCCACAGCAAGAACATTGATTACATGACGCGAATAATAGGATACCTGAAGCGTGTTAGCAATTTCTCTGCAGCACGTCAGGAGGAGGCAGCGCGCAGATACTATGCCGGTAAGGACAAGATGGCCGTATCAGAGTAGTCGTGTCGGTAGCTGAAATGCCGGCAGGCGTATTACGCGCCATACCGGGGATGACAAAGAGAACTAAAAACTTAAAGTAAAGACATATACATGCTTAAATACGTTAACACCGGTGTGGTGTTTCAGGAGATACCTGACGAGGTTACACTTGCGGTGAACATATCCAACTGTCCGTGCCGATGTCCCGGCTGCCACAGCCGCTATCTTTGGGGCGATGTGGGCGAACCGCTTACGCCCCTGGTGCTCGATGGCTTTATACGGGAGTATGGCGACGACATAACGTGCATCTGCTTTATGGGCGGCGACTCGGAGCCTGAGTATGTAGATATGCTTGCCCGCTATGTGCATAAGGCATATCCTAAAATGAAGGTAGGCTGGTATAGCGGCCGCACGAGGATATCGTCGGCTGTGAACAAGGCTGACTTCGACTATATAAAGGTGGGCCCGTATATAGAGCATCTTGGATGCCTGAAGAGCCGCACGACAAATCAGCGGCTTTACAAGCGTGCTTCGGGCGACGGCTTTACTGATATAACATACAGATTCTGGAGTGGAAAAGACTGAAAGTTTTTTTCTTATTTGATATCTATGATGTCCGGTGCGTAAGTGCACCGGACGCTTTGTTTTCACCGGTAGCCACATTGCTTGCGGGGGGGTAGTCGGTTGTTAGCTTGCTTGGCAGACATATATAATAAGGTGAATTTTTGCATAAGGATATCACAGAGGCATTGTAAAAATAGTGTAAATTTTTGCGCGTCTTGATTTTTAAGGCTATTTTTGTATTCGCAAAAGAATGAAAGCGTCAATGAACAATCGTTTGGCTATATATATATTGTCGGTTGTGGCAATAGCTTTAGGTGTTGTTTCGTGTGGAAGAACCGGTATCTCTAAGTCTGTTGTTATGGCAGACAGCCTGTCGCAGTCGGATCCGGCGGCAGCTATGGCATTTATAGACAGCATTACAGCGCGCAACGAAAATATGTCAACGGACAGCAGAATGCGCTTAGGACTATTGAGGACAAAAGCTCAGAACAGCGCCGGAGTGATGTTTACGTCAGACAGCGTGATGCGCAATATCGTTGAATATTATGAAAGTGAAGGAGACGCAGACGACCGTATGCTGGCCTATTATCTTATGGGCAGCGTGTACCGCGACTTAGGCGATTCGCCTTTGGCCTTGCAATATTTTAATAAAGCAGCGGAGCAGGCCGATACAACCAGCGCCGACTGCGACTATCGTCTGCTATGCCGTATACACGGACAGGCGGCCAATCTGTTCCTTAAGCAGGAAATCCCATATTATGCCCTTAAGGAATTTGCCATTGCAGAGCGTTATGCCATGACTGCCGGTGACACTTTGTCGGCATTGGTCTTTCATGAACAGCGTGCCAATGCCTACTATCTGCTAAATATGCCTGACTCGGTTAAGGCAGTCAGAGAGCGCGTGGCGGCGTTATATTCACAGTATGGATATTCTGCACATGCTGCGTTGGCTGTCGGGGCTTTGGTTCATCAGATGCTGCGCTGCGAAAACTATTCAGCTGCAAAAGAATATATGGACATATACGACAGATACGTCTTTGCCGGCGGTAATGATAAAATGGCAGAAGAGGGGCGCGATGTGTATTATTCATATAAGGGAGGATATTATCTGGGAATAAATAAAGTAGATTCAGCCGAGTATTTTTTTCGCAAAGGTCTGAGCTGTTCGTCAAGTTTCAGCAATACGGAGAGTGCATGCCGCGGGTTGGCAGCCCTTTATAAACAGCTTAATCAGGCAGACTCTTTGGTGAAGTATACAGAGATGGCCCGCGTGGCAAATGATTCGGCCTATGCCTGTATGACCACTGAAAAGCTGTTGCATATGAAAGCGCTATATGACTATGGTCAGCAGCAGCGTATTGCATCCGATGAGAGAGAGAGGGCAGACAATGCATTGTTGGCGATTGTGCTTATTGTTGCTTCGTTTGTAGTGATTCTGTTAGTGTTCTTTGTTTTCTATTATAGAAAATTGCTCTTTAAGGAAAAAGAGAATGAACGGATGCAGAAAGAATGGCACGAGATGGAGCTGGAGAACAGGAAGCATAGGGAGAATATACGAATGCTCAAGCAGACGAAAGAAGATCTGAATGTACTGCTGCGACAATACGAGGGAGAGATAGAGCAGCTGGTAAAGGAAAAAACCGCTGCTGTGGAAGATCTGCAGAGAAAGATATCTGAATATGACAAAAACAGTCAGGAGAGGTATAGAAAGAAAAAGAATGTGGAACTGTATAACTCGTCAATTGTCATTAGATTTCATTATTTTGCCGAGAAAGTTATGGCATCTCCTGCTTTTGAAGATTGGAAAGAATTGTATAAGTTCGTATCAAAAGAGCTTCCCGAACTTGCTGAGTATAAAGACACATTGAAGAATGGCGAATATGAGATTTGCGTTCTGGTAAGACTGGGATTCGCACCTTCAGAAATAGGAATACTGACTGGAAGAAAATTATCTGACATTGCAAATATCCGTAAGAGATTGTTGCTAAAGCTCTCAAACAGAGAGGGTTCCGCGAAAGACTTTGATGTTTATATGAAGGAAGAGTTCTGATGTAGGGCAGAAAAATAGGAATTTTAATTATATAAATGGGAATATAAGGTTTAGGTGAATTTTGTGAAGTTTTGTGAAGTTTTATTTCAGCGATAATTTGCTGAATTAGTGCTTGTTGCCTATTTTTGCAGAAAAATCAAAATAGCGTGATGAAGGTAATTAAAGCATGTTTGGTATTTAGCATATTGTTTTTGTTATTTACCGTTAAGGCTAGTGCCGCAGGTTTAGATGAGATTCATTATATAGGTAATCAGCTACATCTGACATCAACAAAAGTTGATGAGAGTAGTGTGGGCAATCAGGTGCCGCGGGCCCCTATGGCACCGCTGACTATAAGTATTGACGGCAATACGCTTTATCTGTATGAACAGTTTACAGAAATGTCGCTTGAACTTTCTGATGAAAGCGGTGTTGTCTTTACTGACTATATTGCCGGAGGTGCATACAATACAAGCCTTCCTTCAGACCTTAAAGGCACTTATGAGCTTTTGATGAATGATGGTGAGTATATTTATACATGTACTCTTGTTATAGAATAAATTATACTTTATAAAATATATGTCCGTGTAATACCTATGTTTACATTTTAAACTAAGAGTCTAAATCTCTCTCGAATTAGGGCTTGTTGATTATTGCACGGACGGGTTAAATTGAGATTTTCTCTCAATCGGCACAAAACTTTTATATATATATGAAAGAGCAGCAGTTTTGTATTAATTAATACAGGCTGCTGCTGTTTTTCTTTTGGTATTTTGACAGATGGTTATTGCTAACTAACGATAAAATGCAGTCTTTACATCTTTAAGATGATATCAAAAAAATGTGATTATGTTATGCTGCCGCATAAATCTTTCATGTAAAGCGACTCTTTGCGTGTATAAACTAAGATAAAAGGTCGTTATGGAATATACGATTTTCTTGGCTGAATGCTGAATCGTTAATCCTGTGGGCAATTTGTTATTTTGGATAAAATCGTTTTTTGTTACAGACTTTGTGTATAATCCTCTTGACTATTGTTAGGGGAGTGGGAGCTGTGCATCGTAGTTTGACGTCAGATGTCCCTAATATTTACGTAACCGTTCATTACAGCATAGATGGTAAGTGCCGACACACTTTTCACTTGGAGCTTTTCCATGATATTGTGGCGGTGTGTTACAACTGTAGACAGGCCGATGTTAAGTTTGTCGGCAATTTCTTTATTTATAAGCCCTTTGACAATAAGGGACATCACTTCAATTTCTCTGTCAGAAAGAATTTTGGCGTGCCTCATGGCATTGGTCTTTGGCAGATGGCGTCCTTCTGAGTGGGCCATTTGTTCGAGCCATAAAAGAGATTTGATAAGCTCGTTTTCTTTCTTGTCTGTATATAGACAATGAAAGGCTGTAAGCTGTTGGTTAATATCAGCTGACGAACTTGTCAGCATGATTGTTTTCTTTATATTACTTAAGTAAAAGTCTTTATCTTCAAGAATGATGTTAGCTGAGGCAAAATAATGATAGAATTTATCCGGTTGTGCGTTCAGCAAATCCTGGGTTGAATTGAATATTTCGACAGACATCATGGGAATAATATTCTGTAGTATGCTTTTCAGCCCAATGGCTGCAAGCGTATTGCTGTCGATTATGGATATCTGAGGAAATTTGCTGTACATATGTGATGTGTGTTATGTTATCTGTTGAAAACAAATGTAGGGACAAAAACATCAGTTTGTCCCTACATTTTAATTTATACCTTTGATTGAATTTTAATTTTATATCCTTATGACAAGAATCCGAGAAGAGCACCGGCAGCAACGGCTGAACCGATAACTCCTGCTACGTTCGGACCCATAGCGTGCATCAGGAGGAAGTTGTGGCGGTCGTATTCGAGTCCCAGATTGTTTGATATACGCGCACTCATAGGTACGGCGCTGACGCCGGCATTACCGATAAGCGGGTTTATCTTCTTGCTCTTGGGCAAGAACAGGTTCATCAGTTTCACGAAGAGTACTCCTGATGTAGATGCCACGATGAAAGAGAATGCACCCAGAACGAAGATGAATATTGTGTTCATTGTGAGGAACTCGCTTGCCTGTGTTGAGCATCCTACTGTAAGGCCGAGCAATATTACGACGATATCGTTCAGTGAACTGCCTGCAGTTTTTGCCAGACGTGTTGTCTTGCCTGATTCTTTCAGAAGGTTACCGAAGAACAGCATACCGAGCAGCGGCAGACCTGACGGAACGATGAATGTAGTAAGCAACAGACCGATAATAGGGAACATAATACGCTCTGTCTGGCTTACGTGGCGTGCCGGCTTCATGTGGATTACACGCTCCTTCTTTGTTGTGAGCAGACGCATCAAAGGAGGCTGGATAACCGGTACCAGTGCCATGTATGAGTAAGCACATACTGCAATGGCTCCCATGAGGTTCGGACTCAGTTTGGATGACAGGAAGATAGCCGTAGGACCGTCGGCACCACCGATGATGGCGATACCAGCAGCCTGATTAGGCTCAAATCCGAATGCAAGTGCAAGCATATAAGCTCCGAAGATACCAAACTGAGCTGCAGCTCCGATAAGGATAAGCTTAGGGTTGCTGATCAGTGCAGAGAAGTCTGTCATTGCACCAATGCCAAGGAATACCAAAGGAGGATACCATCCTTGACGTACACCCTGATAGAATATGTTAAGTACAGAATTGTCTTCGTAGAGTCCTATTTCAAGTCCGGCTTCAGCCTTGAACGGAATGTTTCCGAGGATGATGCCAAGGCCGATTGGAACAAGCAGCAATGGTTCGAAGTCTTTTTTAATGGCCAGCCATATGAAGAATATGCCGGCAGCAATCATGATGATGTTACCCACTTCGGCATTTGCGAATCCCGTATAGGTAATGAAATCATAAAAATTGCTTTGAATAAAATCTATAAATCCCATGGTAGTTAAATTATCCGATTGTTATTAAAGCATCACCTTCCATTACGGTGTCACCCTTGTTTACTAAAACAGATGTAACAGTACCGCTGCATTCTGCTTCGATATTGTTTTGCATCTTCATAGCTTCTAGTATTATTACAGTGTCACCGTCTTTCACAGTATCGCCAACTTTAACTTTGATGTCTGTGATCGTTCCTGGCAGCGGAGCAGTAACCTTCATTCCTGCACCAGTTGGAGCTTCAGCTTTGGGCTTGTCGGCTACCGGAGCAGCAACAGGCTGAGCAGCAGGAGCTACCGGAGCAGCAACCTTAGGCTTATGAGGCTTTGTTGCCGGATTAATAGGACGTTTCATCTCCACTTCGAATGAAATGCCGTTTACATTAACTTTGGCAATGTTGCCTTCTACATCCACGATCTCAACGTCATAGTCAACGCCTTGTACTTTATATTGATATTTGTTCATTTCTTTATTTTGTTAAAGGTGTTAGTAAATATTATTGTTGTTTTTCCTATTAAGGTATTATTGGTTCTTCTGGATGAATGTTCCAATATGTATGGTGAGGTTTGATCGTTATCACGTTGCTTTCTATATCGTGTACGTCATCTTCGTATTGTTTCAGTGCCATGGCGATGACGGCGATATAAATTTCTTTGTCGATACCTCCAGTCTGCAAACCGTCTTTAAGGATAACCTTAGTCTTATGTCCGGTTTCGGCAATCTTTTCACCTGTTTTCACAGCTGCCTTGATAGGCTGAATCTTGCCGGCTTTCTTAATGGCTTGTTTATGTGCCATAAACAGACCTAATATTCTGAAGAACACATACAGCAGTGCGAGACAAGAGAACACAATGCCCATTGACAGAACTGTTATACCAAATCCGTGTGGGTCTTCTCTTTTCAGTTTGGCAATCTTTGTCTCATTTGCGTGGATGTAATTTTCAATTCCGGGTGTTACGCAGTCAGACGTTTTAACAGCCCATTGGTCGGCACCGTCTTTAATTCGTGCATAAGACTGGTTGGCAGCCAATGGCGGAACTGTTACTGAGTCGATAATGTCGACGGCATTTCCGTCATAGAGCGCAATCCAAGTAGGCTTGTCCTTGCTGATCTGGGCTGACAAATGTAGTGTACCGTGAGAAGGATTGCTGTTGAAGAAGAACAGCAAATGTTCGCGCGCAGACATTGATGTGCGGTTGTCTCCGTTAGGAATACAACTCATCATCTTGATGCGTTGCGGAACAGAAAGTCCTTTGTTAAGAACTCTGCGGTCTGTTGTGATGTACATACCGCGTACGTCATAAGTGGAAAAAGAAGTATTGGCCAATTCAATCCAGGCCCTTCTGTTTCCGAATTCGTCTTGAAGGTTAGCTGTGTTGTTTGTCAGCACTTCATTTATCTTAATGTTTTTGGCTCCTTGGCCATACATCGTCAGAATGCCGGCAAACATGGTACAAAGCAGTAAACCAAACTTTTTCATATTAGAGTATTAAAATTAAGTAATTATATTCCGCAGAAGAACAGCACAATGATTTGTGCAGTGAATATTCTAAGGAACATGCTCAGCGGATAAACTGTAGAATATCCTATTGATGGCGCTTCCTTCGAACATATAGAGTTAGCATAAGCAAGTGCAGGTGGGTCGGTGTATGTTCCTGCAATCATACCCATTATTGTGAAATAATTAAATTTATATTTCTTTCTTGCAATGATGCCTATAATAAGAATAGGTATAATGGTTATCAAGAAACCTGTGTATACATATTTAACTCCGTCTCCTTGTATCACAGTCTCAAGGAATCCGTCACCGGCCTTGATTCCGACACTTGCCAAGAATAGCATCAATCCTATTTCTCGCAGCATCATATTGGCACTTGTCGTAGTGTACGTTACAAGATGCACTTTGTAGCCGTAGCGTCCGATAAGGATGGCTATGATAAGCGGTCCTCCGGCTATACCTAATTTTATAGGTACAGGAATACCAGGAATGGCCACAGGTATGCTTCCGAAAAGAATACCGATAAATACTCCGACAAATATTGTTGCGATGTTAGGAGCATCGAGACGCTTGATAGAGTTTCCCATAACGGCAGCCACTCTATTTACAGCGTCTTCTGGTCCTACAACCATTATGCGGTCGCCAACCTGTAATGACAGGCTAGGGATGGCAAACAAGTCCATACCCTGACGTGTGACACGAGTGACATTTACTCCATAGGCACTTGAGAAATGCATCTGTCCGAGAGTCTTTCCGTTTATTGAAGAGCGGGTAACAAGGATTCTCTTGCTGACCATAGGCTCATCCTGCTTTTTCCAGTCGACATTTATTGTCGGACCGATAAATGCAATGATAGCTTCTGCGTCATTTTCAGCGCAAACAACAAACAGTTTGTCGCCAATATGGAAGATGGTGCTACCGTTAGGTATGCTTACGTGTCCGTCATGCAATATGCGTGAACATACGAAGTCGCGGTTAAGGAAGTTGTGGACCTGAGCCAATGTCTTTCCTTCAAGGTATAGATTGGTTACCTCAAGATCCATAAAATGAGGCTTTACGTCATCATTGTCCTCTTCTTCTTTGGCCAACTCTTCCTCCTCCTTTTCCAACTTTATACCGAATATGTATTTTATGGCAATTGTTGCTCCGATAATGCCCAGTACACCTAATGGATATGCACAGGCATAACCAGAGGCTATCTGTGGCACTTCGCCTTTGTCGAAGATAGAGTAGAGCGTCTCATTGGCAGCTCCAAGACCCGGGGTGTTTGTTACTGCACCATAAAGAGTACCCACCATCATCGGTAAGTTCTTAGGGTCTGATGTGTCAAAGAAGATGTAATAACATGCAAACATCACAATAACGTTCAGAACAACCATTACGGTTGACAGGAGGTTAAGGGTTATTCCGCCTTTTCTGAAGCTCTCCAGAAAACCAGGACCGACCTGAAGTCCGATCATGAACACAAAGAGTATCAGTCCGAACTCTTGGAGAAATGATAGAATGTTTGTTGGTGCGGTAAAGCCAATATGTCCTGCGGCAATACCTGCAAAGAGTACAAATGTCACTCCGATGGAAATACCTCCGATTTTTATTTTCCCAAGGTATACTCCAACGGCAATCACAATCGCATAGAGCAGCACTATGTGTGCCACTGAATCTGTAGTAGTAAATAAATTAATCAGCCAATCCATAACATGTTTTTACGATTTTGCAAAAGTAGATAAAATATTACTCATTTAATAATTTTTGTGCAATTATTTTATGCCTAATTTTCCCGTTTTTGTATTTTTCACGGTTATAAATTAATTTCTGTTCTTTTTTTGTCGTTTGTTTGAAAAAATACTATCTTTGCAAAATAGAATTACGTGATTTCCAAGTGTGATGATTTCATTTTGTCATTTTGGTCGTTGTGTGTTCTATATTTGACGGTTAGAATGCGTGTGAGCCTTAGCCGCATTTATAATGCCCTGTCTCACGCATCGTGTCCTTTGCCGTGTTAACGAAGCTGATATATAAAAACATAAAACAACTTATATAATATTACACTTATGTCAAACTGCAAAGAAAAGCTCTTTACTGAGTTTGTTGCGCCTTCCAAGCAAGAATGGCTTGATAAGATTCAGGTCGATCTGAAAGGTGCCGATTTTGATAAACGCCTTGTATGGCGTACGAACGAGGGTTTCAACGTGCAGCCTTTTTATTTAAGAGAGGATGTTGAAAAGTTGAAGACACCAGAATCTTTACCAGGAGAATTTCCTTTTGTTCGCGGTAACAAAAAGAATGACAACGAATGGTATGTGCGCCAGAATATTAAGGTAGATGACGCCAAGACTGCTAATGAGAAAGCCTTAAGCTTGCTCAACAAGGGTATTGACTCTCTGGGATTCAAGATTTCCGGAGATAATGTAAATAAGGATTTTGTAGAGACTCTGTTGGATGGTATCGTATGTGATGCCGTTGAACTGAATTTCTGCACATGCAAACGTCATACATTGGCTTTGGCTCAGATCCTTACAGAGTATTTTGAGCAGAAAGGCTATGATAAGGCTAAGATTGTAGGCTCTCTTGACTGGGATCCTATGGAGAAGGTTGTTATGAAGGGAAAGGACGTTACTCCGATCCTGGACATAGCTCCTGAACTTGTAAAGGCTTTGGCCGCTTATCCTAATTTCCGTTGCATTGCAGTTAATGCTGTTTCTTTGAATAATGCCGGTTCTTATATCGTTCAGGAATTAGGATATGCTTTGGCATGGGGAAATGATTATCTTAACAAGCTCGTTGAGGCTGGTGTTGATGTTGATCTCGCTGCAAGTAAGATAAAGTTCAACATGGGCATTTCTGAAAACTTCTTTATGGAGATTGCCAAGTTCCGCGCTGCACGTATGCTGTGGGCTGAAATCGTTAAGCAGTATGAGCCGAAGAGCGATGAGTCATGCAAGATGTGCGTTAATGCCGTTACTTCAAAATACAATATGACATTGTTCGACAGCTATGTTAACCTGCTCCGTTCTCAGACAGAGACAATGAGTGCTGCATTGGCTGGCGTTCATTCTATTGTCGTAACTCCGTTCGACGCTGTATATGAAACACCTAATGAGTTCTCAGAGCGTATAGCACGTAACCAGCAGCTGTTGCTTAAAGAGGAAAGCCACTTTGACAAGGTTGTTGACCCAGGTGCAGGAAGCTACTTTATCGAGGAACTTACAACATCTCTTGCTAACGAAGGATGGAAGATCTTCCTGAACGTAGAAGATAACGGCGGCTTCCTTGAAGCTGCAAAGAAGGGCATGATTCAGGACGATATAAATGCTACCAACGCCAAGCGCCATGAGGCTGCTGCAAAGCGTAAGGAATTTATCCTTGGTACAAACCAGTTCCCGAACTTTACAGAAAAGTCTGAAGGCAAGCGTGCGCTGACATGTTGTTGCTCTTGTGGAGATGAACATGAGGCTGCATTTAAGTCTATCAACTCTTCACGTCTGGCTGCTGATTATGAAGACCTTCGTATAAAGGTTGAAAACAGCGAGAAAGTGCCTGTTGCATTTATGCTTACTATCGGTAATCTTGCCATGCGTCAGGCTCGTGCTCAGTTTAGTTGTAACTTCTTGGCATGTGCCGGTTATAAGGTCGTTGACAACCTTGGATTCAGCACTGTCGAAGAAGGTGTTGATGCCGCATTGAAAGCCGGTGCAGACATTGTTGTTCTGTGCTCAAGCGATGACGAGTATGCAGAATATGCAATTCCTGCATACAAGTATCTTGACGGCAGAGCCATGTTTGTTGTTGCCGGTGCCCCTGCTTGCATGGAAGACCTTAAGGCTGCCGGCATAGAGAACTTCATACACGTACGTTGCAACGTTCTTGAAACATTGAAAGAGTATAACGCTAAATTGGGTATAAAATGAGAAAGAATTTTAAAGACATCGATATATTTTCAGGAATAAATCCTGTTGATGGAAACGAATGGCAGAAAGCCAACGGGATAACTCCTAATTGGAAAACTCCTGAACACATAGAGGTTAAGCCCGTATATACAAAAGAAGATCTTGAGGGCATGGAGCACCTCGACTATACAGCCGGACTTCCTCCTTTCCTGCGTGGTCCGTACAGCATGATGTATCCTTTCCGCCCGTGGACTATCCGTCAGTATGCCGGTTTCTCAACTGCAGAGGAGAGTAACGCATTCTATCGCCGCAACTTGGCAAGTGGACAGAAAGGTTTGTCTGTTGCGTTCGACCTTCCTACCCACCGTGGTTACGACCCAGACAACGCACGTGTAGTTGGTGACGTAGGTAAGGCAGGTGTGTCTATCTGTTCTGTTGAAAATATGAAGGTTTTGTTCAACGGAATTCCTTTGAACAAGATGTCTGTTTCAATGACAATGAACGGTGCTGTTCTTCCTGTTATGGCATTCTATATCGTTGCCGGACTGGAGCAGGGCGCTAAGCTTGAAGAAATGGCCGGAACAATTCAGAACGATATTCTGAAAGAGTTCATGGTGCGCAACACATATATCTATCCGCCTGCATTCTCAATGAGAATCATCAGCGATATCTTTGGCTATACGTCAAAGCTGATGCCTAAGTTCAACTCAATATCTATTTCCGGTTATCACATGCAGGAAGCCGGTGCTACGGCTGATATCGAGTTGGCTTACACAATTGCCGACGGTCTTGAGTATGTTCGTGCCGGTGTCAATGCAGGTATCGATATCGATGCTTTTGCTCCGCGTCTGTCTTTCTTCTGGGGTATCTCAATGAACCACTTCATGGAAGTTGCCAAGATGCGTGCCGCACGTATGCTTTGGGCTAAGGTTATCAAGCAGTTCAACCCGAAGAATCCTAAGTCTCTTATGTTGCGTACACACTCTCAGACATCAGGTTGGTCGCTAACAGAGCAGGATCCGTTCAACAACGTAGGCCGTACATGTATCGAGGCTATGACAGCTGCTTTGGGCCATACACAGAGCTTGCACACCAATGCTCTTGATGAGGCTATTGCACTGCCTACTGACTTCTCTGCACGTATCGCACGTAATACTCAGATCTATATCCAGAATGAGACAAAGATCTGCAAGCATATCGATCCGTGGGCTGGTTCATATTATGTTGAGAGCCTTACAAATGAGCTTGCTCATAAGGCATGGGAGCATATTCAGGAAATCGAGAAGCTTGGCGGTATGGCTAAGGCTATTGAAACCGGTGTGCCTAAGATGCGTATTGAAGAGGCTGCAGCCCGCACTCAGGCCCGTATCGACAGCGGTGCACAGACCATTGTCGGCACAAACAAGTATCGTCTTGAGCACGAGGATCCTATTGATATTCTTGAGGTTGACAACTCAGCTGTTCGTCAGGAGCAGGAAGAAGGACTTGCTCAGTTGCGCGCAAACCGTGACAACGAGAAAGTTAAGCAGACACTTGCTGCTCTTACAGAATGTGTCCGCACTGGCGAGGGCAACCTTCTTGAAAAGGCTGTTGAGTGTGCCAAGGCAAGAGCAACTCTCGGTGAGATAAGTGATGCCTGCGAGGAAATCGTTGGCCGTTATAAAGCAGTTATTAGAACAATTTCAGGCGTGTATTCATCAGAAAGTAAGAACGACTCAGACTTTGCTAAGGCATGTGAGTTGACAGAAGAGTTTGCAAAGAAGGAAGGTCGCCGTCCACGTATCTTTATAGCTAAGATGGGACAGGATGGTCACGACCGTGGTGCTAAAGTTGTTGCAACAGGATATGCTGACTGTGGTTTCGACGTCGACATGGGTCCGTTGTTCCAGACCCCGGCCGAGGCTGCTCGTGAGGCTGTAGAGAACGACGTTCATATCGTAGGTGCAAGTTCTCTTGCTGCAGGACACAAGACTCTCATTCCGCAGCTTATTGAGGAGCTGAAGAAACTTGGACGTGAGGATATCATGGTAATTGCCGGAGGTGTTATTCCTGCACAGGATTACGACTTCCTCTATAAGGCAGGCGTTGCTGCAATCTTTGGTCCTGGTACTTCTGTTGCCAAAGCTGCATGTGAGATGATGAACATCTTGCTCGATAAAGAATAAGTTTATTGATTGCAGTATTATATAAACGTGGAGCCGTAGATTTTTTTACGGCTCCATTTTTATTTGCCCCAATCGGGCATTATGGTCCAGCCCGTATTTCTGTTTTATATTGATCGCATTTTTAATTCTTTGCAACTATATTAGACTGTGACTAAGAAAAGCGGCAATAGAAAACAAATAGTCGACAGAAAGTATAGATGCCCCAAACAGATGAAACTATATGCAGCCTAATTACAATTTGTGTTTATCGTTGTATGAATATAATGTTTTTCGTATTGTGAAACGTGGCAAATCGAATTACAGAATGTATGCTTTTACATGATAAAATACGGCTTTTTACATCACAAAAGCACACCTTTTGCGGATGCCATAGATATCTATGGCATATAATACAAAAAAAAGTTTTTAAGAAACTCGTCACTCGTCACATTTACGCTTAACATATTGTATGTCAAAGTATTACAGCGTGATGAGTTGCGTTTTGAACTCATCACGCAAATACCATGCAAGCCATGTGTGATGAGTTGAAATCTTAACTCGTCACATCGCAAATGTTTGGATCACAGGCAGTTATCTGATGATGTGACGAGTGATGAGTTTCTTAAAAACTTTTTACAGTTATTGCATTGTCTTTTCCCAAATTTGGTTGACTTCAAAGAGTCCTTTCCCTGATTAAAGTTGACTTCTGTTAAACTTATAACTGTTATTGGTTGTCAATACTTTATATTTGATACGCATATTTTTCCAAGCAACAATTTTATGTATAGGTGCTAAGAAAAGTGCTTTGTGGATATAATAAAAATAAAAAGGCATCTGTAGTAATTACAGACGCCTTTATTTATGCTGTTTAAGAATGTATTATTCGTTGATAGCAGCAACACCGGGAAGAACTTTTCCTTCGATAGCTTCGAGCAGAGCACCACCACCGGTAGAGATGTATGACACTTTGTCTGCCATACCGAACTTGTTGATACAAGCAACAGAGTCGCCACCGCCGATGAGAGAGAATGCTCCCTTAGATGTAGCTTCTGCTATAGCCTCAGCAATTGCTCTTGAACCGTCAGTGAATTTCTCAAACTCAAATACACCGGCAGGACCGTTCCACAGAATTGTCTTGGCGTCTTTGATTGCATCAGCAAATGCCTTGCGTGTCTCAGGACCTGCGTCCATGCCTTCCCAGCCTTCGGGAATGTTGTCAGACATGCAAACCTGTGTGTTTGCATCGTTAGAGAAGTCGTCAGCAGCAACGCAGTCTGTACCCAGAACCAAGTTAACATTGTTCTCTTTTGCCTTCTTGATAACATCAAGAGCAACGTCCAGCTTGTCGTTCTCGCAGATAGAGTTACCAATCTTACCGCCCTGAGCCTTTGCGAATGTATATGTCATACCGCCGCACAGAATCAGGTTGTCAACTTTTCCGAGCAGGTTCTCGATGATACCAATCTTTGTAGATACCTTAGAACCACCCATGATGGCAGTGAACGGACGCTTGATGTTGCTGAGAACATTGTCAACGGCGTTAACTTCTTTTTCCATCAAATATCCCAGCATCTTGTGGTCGCCGTCAAAGTATTCGTCGATAACAGCTGTTGATGCGTGTTTGCGGTGAGCTGTACCGAATGCGTCCATTACGTAGCAGTCAGCGTAAGAAGCAAGTTTCTTTGCAAATTCTTTCTGACGCTCTTTCATTTCTTTCTTTGCAGCATCGTATGCAGGGTCTTCTTTGTCTATTCCTACGGGTTTTCCCTCTTCTTCAGGATAGAAACGCAGATTCTCGAGCAGAAGTGCCTCTCCTGGTTTCAGGGCAGAAGCTTCAGCACTTGCATTTGCGCAGTCAGGGGCAAATTTCACTTCAACGCCCAGGTGCTCAGAAACGTTCTTAACAATCTGGCTGAGTGACATTTTAGGGTTAACCTTACCTTTTGGCTTGCCCATGTGGCTCATCATAATAACGCTACCACCGTCTGCAAGAATTTTCTTCAGTGTAGGCAGGGCACCACGGATACGTGTGTCGTCTGTAACGTTACCATTTTCATCCAATGGCACATTGAAGTCAACACGGACAATAGCCTTCTTACCGGCAAAATTGAATTGATCGATTTTCATATTAGTTTCTATTTATTTTATATAAGTTATAAACTGTCAGTTTTTATTTTGCACGCAAAGTTAGCAATTTTAATTGATATACAATTAAGTGTAAATGATTATTTTAAAATTTTTGACATGATGTTAATCTGAATGTAACCTCTGCTTAGCAATCGGGCATTAAATATTTCTTTGCCGTTATTGCAAAACTCTGGTGTTAACAGTCTGCTGATTTTTCTTATTCCTATGTGATATAGTATTTCTGCACCTTTGAATTTTGGGTGTGCTGCGGTCTTAATGCGTACATGCTGTTATGCTGAATGCTGGAATTTCAAAGGCAATTATGAGCGTTCCATTTTTTCTGCAAGCTGTGTAACTTGCAGCCATGTCTGATAGTTCCTGATTAGAAAGCTTTGTCTGAAGGCATAAACCTAAATCGGAAATTAGACCGCATATTACTTTATCAATTTTGTGTATTGATGCTTTCAGCCAGTCTTTTTGTTTCTATTGGCGTCTTTTTGTCATATTTTCTTGATATAGTCTACTGTGCCTGCGAAAAATCTAATGAAAATCCGCTCAATATAAAGCAATAATACAGACCGAATCCTAGTGACTGATTTGGGATAAAAAACATCCACATCATCTCTTTATGAACAAGATTTTTGATGGGGATGTTCTGCTGCTTACAGTTTTACGACAACGCTTAGTTGGCGCTTTCTCCTATATAGTCTGATTCAATTGCAGGAGTTGTTCCTGCGGTCAGTTCCCATATGTTTTCAGCTTTCCATGTAGAGCCGTCGGCAGCATTAAGGTCTGTTACGTTATCGATTAGTGCTTCGTAATTGTTTTCTCCGGCTTCAAGGCAATGGTCAAGAGTATTTGGTGTGGATTTGCCGACAAGCTTTATGGCTGTAATGCCGTCAGGCAGCACTGCATAGCAAGATGTGACATGTCCGCTTGTATATCCTGCGATAGAGCCTATGCCTGATTCTTCGCCGCTGACGCTGCCGTAAAATCCTACATGGGTTGAATAGCAACCATAAACATAGGCAGAACTGTTGTAGCTATAACCGACAATTCCTCCCATGGCTTCTGCCTGTAAAGATGCGTCTCCAATGGTTGAGTAGGCGGAGTAGCTGGCTACGACATCTCCACGTGTGTTATAGCCAACAATGCCGCCAAGACGCACACTTTCTTTTGATGTGCTTGATGTTATATTTAAACGGTTTGCCACGCATTGGGCTACAATTCCGAAACTGTTTTCTCCGGCAATGCCTCCGGCCAATACGCCTGATATGGTTGCGCCGTCTACTGCACATTTCAATAGTCTGCCGCTTGTCTCGATTCCGCTTTCTTGCGATGTTGAGCCTACGATGCCTCCTGCACGTGAGCTGGTACCGCCAGCTGTAATTGTAGAACTGCCAGATACTGTGCAGTATTCAATTTTACCGTAATTTAAAGCGGCAATGCCTCCGGCGATGTTATTTGCACTGACGGTTGCGTCTGATACGTCGCAGTTGTTAACCTGCACGCTGTTGTTTTCCGTTATCGCCCCCGCACAATATCCTGTTACCGTAGCCTTGTTTATGTCGCAATTGTTGATTATGCCGAAGCTTGCACCTGCAACAACGCCGGCATACGATGAAGATAGGTTTCCTTCTACCGATGCATTTGTAAATTTGATGTCATGCACTTTGGCATTGGAGCCCAGTCCGCTGAAGAACCCTATGTTTGAGGCTTCGCTCTTTATGCTTAATCCGTTGATAGTTTTGTTGTTCCCGTTGAAGTCGCCTGAATATCCGTTTTGCATATCTGTGCCGACAGGTTTCCAGCTTATACCGGACATGTCAATGTCGTTTTCTATGACAACGTTGCTTGTAAGGCAGTCTTCTTGTTTTGCCCATTCCTCCAGACCGGCGGCGTTGAATATGTGGTATGTGCCGTCCGTTTTAGAGTATGAAGCAAATGTTTCGGCATTTATCGTACCTAAATCAAGTATGTGTCCGGCAGTAAGATTTGTTTCTTTCTTGCCTGAACGCATGTAGCCATTGCCGTTTTCGTCATATAATGTCAGAGTCAGTCCGTTGCTTAGCGTGCCCGGTGCTACAACGAGATAGTATGTACTGCCTGAAATGAAGTCGCCCGTAAGCGTCACTTCTGAAGCTGCTCCCTCTGCCTGTACTGAAGCCGAAGGATCGTTTGATGCTGCATCTATTACAATGGTGCCGGCTAAGGGTTCTCCGCCATTGCCTCTGAACACAGCCTTTTTCACCACATTGTTGCCGCTGTTCAGTGTGAACTTCACCACGGCGCATGTGTTCTTGAATGCCAGTTCCCTGTTGGTGGTTGTTGCTACTGACGGATTAAGGCCTTTGGCAAAACTTCCTGCTTTTGATGTCTGAGTGGCATTAAGCGATGTAGTTATTGTTGTGCCTGAAATTGTAGCCTTCGCATCATAAGGATACAGAGCGTAATACGTTGAACTCGTTTCGTCTGCCATACCGGTAAACGTAACAGATGGTCCGCTTTGTGATGTGTTGAAGCGGTTGTTGTCAGACGGGTCGAATAATGAAATTTCATCACCTGTTTCCCATTCAACGCTGTTGCCTTCAGTGAGCTGAGTGCGGGTTATGCTGCCTGAGCCCGCAACAAAACTTGTAAAAACTTTTTTGCCGGATTGTGTGTCGTCCTTTTCGTCTTCGGTACACGACACAAATGCAGTCAGCATTGCTGCAAAACACAGAATGCTGATCATATTAGTGTTGCTTGTCATTTTTGTCTAAGTTTATGTCTTTAATTTCTTGTCTGAAATATACTTACCATTCATATTCTTCTTCTTCAAAGCCTTCGTGTGTGGCCGTTTCACCGTCTCCGCTTCCACAGATAATCTGTTCTGCTTCAATTTCGATGGTTTTGCATGATGGTGATTCGTAATTTTCTTCTTTAGTTTTCATAATTTTATAATTTTAAATTATTGTTATAAGCTTATTCAGGTAAAAATCATATTGTATATTGTAATGACTTTGTGCGTTTTGCTTTTTAATCGTAAATCTTATTGCGGTTTTAATAATATGATGTTATTCGTCTGCGGTAAAACAAAGGTATGAGGTTTTTTGCTATGTCTGCTATATTTAGTGTTATTTTTTGTAAATTTGATGAAACTTTTTAACAAGTAGACTTGGCATGCTTACGGAAACGGCTTTTAGTGTATGATAGTGGCAATGCATAGTAATAGTAGTGTATAAACAGAATTAACTTTATGTGTAAATTTATAGCTGAAATATATCAGATTTACATTTTTTATTATTAATTTTACGCCATAAATAGAAAAACGCAAGAACGTAGTTTACGTTGGTTTGCCTGCGTGTTTAGTTGGCACGTTGTGTGTGTTGTGCTTATTTTGATGATTATTATATAAAAAATATAGACGATATGAAAGATTCTATTATTATCGTGAGCGGTGGAATGGACAGCGTTACGCTGCTGTATGAAATGAGGGAGCGGATAGCTTTAGGTGTTTCTTTCGATTATGGCAGCAACCATAATAAGCGTGAAATTGCATTTGCAAAGTTGCATTGTGAAAGATTAGGAATAAAGCACATTGTTATTGACCTGGATTTCATGGGCAAGTATTTTAAAAGTTCGTTGCTTGAGGGAGCGGAGGCTATACCCGAAGGCCATTATGAGGCAGAAAACATGAAGTCTACGGTGGTGCCGTTCCGAAACGGCATTATGCTTTCTATTGCTGCCGGTATAGCGGAGAGCAACGGACTTAAATATGTGTTGATTGCAAATCATGGAGGCGACCATGCCATTTATCCTGACTGCCGTGCTGACTTTATCAAGGCGATGAGCGACGCCACAAGACTTGGAACTTATCCGGGCATTGAGGTCATGGCTCCATATACCGATATAACCAAGACGGATATTGCACGCAGGGGAAAGGCTTTAGGCATAAACTATGCAGAGACATGGAGCTGCTATAAGGGCGGAGAGAAGCATTGTGGCAAGTGCGGCACCTGTGTTGAACGTAAAGAAGCTTTGCGTGATGCCGGGATAGATGATCCTACCATATATGAAGGTTGGCATCAGTATTATTGATTTTACTTATTATAATAGGTTTATACAGGCTGTAGGTTCGTATAAATCATGTTGGCTTTGCCAGATAGGAGTGTCTGGATTTGCACTTTGGATATTAATTTTTGCAGATATAAAAAACAGGTTGCGTCAAATAAGACGCAACCTGTTTTTTATTTTGTGTTATTATTAGAAACTTAGAAGTTATAATATACACCTAGTGAAATATTGTTTCCGTCGAAGTCCATACCCCAGGCACTTACGTCAGTGTTGTCGTTCTTTGTATATCCGATGAAGCCAACACGTGCAACAAGGCTAAATTTATCAACCTTGAGCTCAACGCCCGGTTTCAATCCTATAGACAATACGTCGTCAGCTCCGTTGTAGTGCTTGTATCCGAAACCACCTTCGCAGAATACGTTGACCTTAATTCCGCAACACATATTGTTAGA
>NZ_HF986769.1:0-38540 GCF_000431195.1 Prevotella sp. CAG:255
TTTTTTTCTTTCCCCACTATTTATCGGGTGAGCCACAAACTCTCCTGACAAGACACCTTATAGTTGTTACATAAAAAAGATGCAACCCTTAGGCTGCATCTTTTTGTTGGGATACCCGGACTCGAACCAGGAATGACAGGACCAGAATCTGTAGTGTTACCATTACACCATATCCCAATTTTATGTCTGCAATCGTTTTGTTTCCTGATTGCGATTGCAAAGGTACGCATTTTTTTTTAACTGACAACATTTTTACCGACTTTTTTCTAAAAAATCTCAAAATAATACGTTTTTTTACCCGAATTACGATAAATCAGTGTACCTTTGCATAAAATAAAATACATTTTTAGGGGTAAAAACAGAATGAAAATTCTTTTTCCTCAGAGATAAAAAAATTCAGAAAATAAATAACACCTTATTTTATTAATGGAACAAACAAAAAATTTAGTTGAGACAATAACTAAAGGTATTCAAGAGAAGAAAGGGTCAAACATTAACATAATCGACCTGAGCGGCATTGAAGGCACAATTTGTCATTATTTTATAATATGTCAGGGCAATTCGCCTTCGCAGGTAGAGGCGATAACAGACTCTGTTGAAGAATTTGCCCGGGTTCACGCCGGAGAAAAGCCGGTTCACGTTGTAGGACTCAACAATGCACAGTGGGTGGCAATGGACTATACAGACGTAATGGTTCACATATTCCTGCCCGAAGTGCGCGAATATTACAATCTGGAAAATCTTTGGGAAGACGCAAAACAGACCCGGATACCTGATTTAGACTGATTGGATTTACCCAAGAAATTTTCAAAAACATATTTAAGTTAGTTTAGACGAACAAATTAACAGAAACAACATGGAGCAAGATAAAAACAACAAGATGCCCAAATTCAGCATGAGCTGGATTTACATGCTTGTGATAATCGGCCTCATAAGCGTCTACCTCATGGGAGGCGACTCTATCGGCGGAAGCGCAAGCAAAAAGGTGTCTTACGATGAGTTCAGGGCATACGTCACAAAAGGCTATGCCTCGGAGATTGTGCTCAACAAGGACGAAAGCACCTTGAAGATGTATGTTAAGGCCGAGCACATACGCGACGTGTTTAAGGCTGGAACGAAAGAAGTGGGCAAGACTCCTTTTGTAACCAGCGAGTTCGGAAGTGCCGACAAGGTTGAAAGCTTTGTCGATGCGGAGCGTCAGGCCGGCAAGTTTAAGGGCAACCTTAACTACGAGAACAAGAAAGGGAGCGACCTGCTCACCATTCTTTTCAACATTGCACCTATTTTATTCTTTGTATTCATCTGGCTGTTCTTCATGCGCCGCATGGGCGGAGGCGGAGGCAACGCCGGAGGCGTGTTCAACGTAGGCAAGAGCAAGGCAAAGATGTATGAAAAAGGAGCCGAGATTAACATCACATTTAAAGATGTTGCCGGACAGGCCGGTGCCAAGCAGGAGGTGCAGGAGATTGTTGAGTTCCTGAAGAATCCAAAGAAATATACCGACCTTGGAGGTAAGATTCCTAAGGGTGCACTGCTCGTAGGTCCTCCGGGAACCGGTAAGACTCTTTTGGCAAAGGCTGTTGCGGGCGAGGCCGGAGTTCCGTTCTTCTCTATGAGCGGTTCTGACTTCGTAGAGATGTTCGTGGGCGTCGGAGCAAGCCGCGTGCGCGACCTGTTCCGCCAGGCTAAGGAGAAATCGCCATGTATCATATTCATCGATGAGATTGATGCCGTGGGACGTGCAAGAAGCAAGAACCCGGCAATGGGAGGAAACGATGAGCGCGAGAACACGCTCAACGCCCTGCTGACAGAGATGGACGGATTCGGCACCAACAGCGGCGTAATCATACTTGCTGCCACCAACCGTGCCGACATGCTCGACTCAGCACTGCTGCGTGCCGGACGTTTCGACCGTCAGATCAATGTGGACCTGCCTGACCTCAATGAGCGTAAAGAGATATTCAAGGTTCACCTAAGACCTGTAAAGACCGACCCGTCTGTAGAGATTGACATGCTTGCACGTCAGACTCCTGGATTCTCTGGTGCCGACATAGCCAACGTATGCAACGAGGCTGCGCTGATAGCAGCCCGCCACGACAAGAAGTTCGTCGGCAAGCAGGACTTCCTTGATGCCGTAGACCGTATTATTGGCGGTCTGGAGAAGAAGACCAAGGTTATGACCCAGGGCGAGCGCCGCACCATCGCGCTGCACGAGGCAGGACATGCCACGATATCATGGTTCCTCGAGCACGCCAACCCGCTGGTAAAGGTGTCTATCGTTCCGCGCGGAAGAGCACTCGGTGCAGCATGGTATATGCCTGAGGAAAGACAGATAACAACAAAGGAGGAGATGCTCGACGAGATGTGCGCCACACTTGGCGGACGTGCTGCCGAAGAGCTGTTCACAGGCCACATATCAACAGGAGCGATGAACGACCTTGAGCGCGTTACAAAGAGTGCTTACGGCATGATAGCTTACGCAGGTATGAGCGACAAGTTGCCAAACATCTGCTACTATAACAACAACGAGTATAACTTCCAACGTCCTTACTCAGAGACAACCGCCAAGATAATGGACGACGAGGTGCTGAAGATGATCAACGAGCAATACGACCGCGCGAAGAAGATCCTTACGGAGCACAAGGATGGCCACAACAAACTGGCCGAGATGCTGCTTGAACGCGAGGTGATATTTGCTGAAGACGTTGAGACAATATTCGGCAAGCGTCCGTGGGTTAGCCGCTCTGAAGAGATTATGGAGGAAGAGGGAAAAGACTCTAAGGCTGAAGGCGAAAGCGACAAGGCTCTGCCCGAAAGCAGCGAGACTGACAACAACGCCGTAAATCAGGAACCGGCATCTGAAAGCAATGCTGAAACCGGCATTTCTGACGGCAATGACAATTCTCAAGAAACAAAATAGATGAGATATGAGTGACAAGATGAAGAACCTTATTGTAAGAAGCATCACGGGCGTGTTCTTTGTGGCAGCCATCGTGGTATGCTTCATGAGACCCATCGCCATGGAGTTTCTGTTTGCTCTCGTAACAGGACTGACGATATGGGAATACTGCGGACTGGTGAACGACGTAAAGGGCGTACAGGTAAACCGCTTTATAAGCACTGTTGCCGGTGTATATTTCTTTCTTGCCGTAGGAGGCTTCTGCAGCGGAATGATTCAGAGCGGTGCCGTGTTCATACCATATCTGCTTACAATAGTATATCTCTTCATCAGCGAGCTTTACATGAAGACGGAGAACGCGATAAACGACTGGGCTTACACCATGCTCGGACAGATGTACATCGCCCTGCCCTTCTCTACCATCAACGTGCTCGCATTCAATGCCACTCCCGACGGCAACGTTGCCTATAACTACATGATACCGCTCTGCGTGTTCATATTCCTTTGGGCCAACGACACGGGTGCCTACTGCAGCGGATCGCTCTTCGGCAAGCATAAGCTGTTTCCGCGCGTATCGCCCGGCAAGAGCTGGGAAGGCTCCATAGGCGGTGCCATCATCGTTCTGGCCGTGGCATGGCTGATAGGATATCTCGATGCACAGAACGGCAACACATCAGGACTTACCATACCGCAGTGGATGGGCCTTGGTCTTGTTGTAGTTGTATTCGGCACATGGGGCGACCTTGTTGAGTCGCTCTTCAAGCGCACCCTTGGCGTAAAGGACAGCGGCAACATTCTGCCAGGTCACGGCGGAATGCTCGACCGTTTCGACTCGTCGCTAATGGCCATGCCTGCTGCTGTTATATATCTTTACTCGCTGACGCTGTTCTGATTAGCAGACTAATCAGTTGCGATATAAACATAAACCGGCGTCATGCTTTCATCTGACATGGAAGGATGACGCCGGTTTTAATTTGAAAAACACATATTAATGCTCACAACTGCATGCCATAAAATGCTGAATGCGACAGACTCTCCGTACAAAACATCTGTAAGAAAAGTAACATCTACAAACAACAAGAACATACAAGCCATGAAAAACAAAGTAAACAGAGAAAAGACATTTACAGTTATAACCATTTTGTGCGCAGTAATAATCATCGGAGCAATAGGTCTATGCCTTTATACGGCAATCGGACATCCTGAAGATGCCGTTTATTATGCCATCGTAATCGCCATAATGGCATTTACGATTCTCTATGTCTACCTCATTTCGCCAAAGTCAATAGAGCTTAACGACACTTCGCTCATAATGCACAAAGTTGTAGGAAAAATAATAATACCACTCGAAGACATCAAGGAAATAAGACCATACGACCAAAGCGGACTTCGCCTGTTCGGAAGTGGCGGTCTGTTTGGAAGCATTGGCCTGTTCACCAATAATGACATAGGCAGACACTACGAATATGTAGGCGACTTCTCCGAGGCATTTCTCGTAGTATTAAATTCCGGCAAAAAATATGTTTTCAGCTGCGAAAACAGCGACAAGGTTATAGAACAGGTACGCAGCAATATCCGGAACTGAAAAGATGTGAATAAAATTTATCCGCAAACAAAAATATTGGACAGCATTATAAAGACGGCATTTATATAAGATTCGTTATCATCCCATATAGACTTTTACAGATTTCACACAAATAATCTCTTTATTTACGCAATACATAAAGTCCCTTCCGTATGCCTCATAAAAGCATTTGGAAAGGACTTTATGTTTACCCAAAATCAGCCATTAGACCGCACATCGCTTTATCCATTTTGTGCATTCATGCTTTCAGAACGAATCCTAATAAACAGATTCGGGTTTATTGAATTCTGTGATGCAGCCGCATTAGCCGGTTGTCATCAACGCCATCAGAGAAAGTATTTTGTTACGGCACAGGCATTACGGTCAATAACTGTCCATTATATCAGAATCGGCTCTTTATGTCGCTGTTGCTGTAGGTCTTTCTCTTGCTGCGTATCTCCTTGCCGAAACTATACGAGAAGCCCAAGGTTACAGACAAAGGCGAATAGTCGTTGTTGAAATGCATGCTCATTCCGTTGTTTGAAATACTTACACCCTTAACATTTCCTGCAAACAAGTTGCTGACTCCCAACTTCATATTAAGGCGTCCCTTAAGGCACGAATAAGCAATACCGCAACTCATTGAGAATCTGCTATCAATAGTTTGAACCACATTTTTGTCTTTCCCCGAATAAGTGGCGGTAACATATCCTGTAAGATTACGGCGTCTGTCGAAAATAAACCTCAAGTCGCCCATGGCAAAAGCCTTGAGAATATGCTCGTTGCTCAAGCTATAACGGCTGTCGGCAGTGGTTTTGCAATAAAACAACTCGCCAAAGATATAAGCCCTCAGCCATGACAGCTTTGTGAAATAGAGGCTAAGATCCACTCCGCAGCCTTCCTTGTCGTAAGCATTCTGCCATTGCGTGTTCGAAGAGCCGTCGGCAGCATTCATCTGCGTAACCTGTCCTATACAGTCAAACTCCTTTGCAGCCCTCAGCTCCAGACCGAGTTCAAGTCCGCTGCAAAGCACTATGTTGTTGGAAAGTCTTACTCCATACCAGTAGTTTGGCTTTATTGTAGGGTTGCCCTGGGCTGTTGAGTTGGCACTCAGATAAGCCGTAAACGGATTGACCACCTGTATACCCGGACGTCTTATTCCGCTGAAAACGCTGACGCCAAAGGTTGACCCGTTGCCCGACCTGTACATCACATTCACAGTCGGAAACAGTCTGCCGTAGTTGTCTGTTGCCAATGTCCCGTTGCCGTTTTCCGACTTTGTATGCGTAAGTTCATATCTTCCGCCGAGCACCATGTCGAAGTGTCCCAACGACTTGTTGAGCGACAGATATCCGGCATAGATGTCTTCCGAATATGTAAAGTCGTCATTTTGCACGGGAAGTGTGGAATAGTCATATAGCGAGGAGTTTCTCGTCTCTGTGAGAGACGTTTTTATTCCTGCATAAAGCTTGATGCTCCAGGGCAACAGAGTTGAGTAGTCGAGCGCAAAGCTCAGTCCCTTAAGATGCGCGCCCACCTGATTGCGAAGATAGTCAACGCTGTCCGTCTGCACGCTGTTTTCATAATAGTAAGAGTTGAAACTGTAGTCACGGTCGTTATCAAACTTAAAAAGGTCCATTATGAAAGATATCCTGTTGGTGCTGCTCCAGTTTCTGTCGATATAAAAGTTAAGGTTCATGTTTCGCCCGTCACGCAATTCAAGCGACGGCGAGCGACTCTCCTCTGTCATCACCCCGGCCATGTCGTATGTGTTCTCAAAGGTCGTGCTTGGATAATTTCTGTATGTATCTATATAATAAGCCTCAATGCCTACTGTTGAAAGCGAATCAATCATAAAGTCTAACGAGCCGGAAATGTTATAGTTGTTGTTTCGCCAGCCCATGTCAGTATGGTTCTTTCGCGTCATGTCTGTAAAATATTTCACATTGCTTTCAGTATATGCAACGCTGCCGTAATTCCAGCTTGCATTAAGCGATGCCGTAACGCGCTTTCTCTGATAGTTAAGGTTCATGCGGGCTGCGTTGCTCCATTTGTCGGCATAGGTTACATCGTCGCCAACTTCGCCGCCTATATAATCGGCACCTCTTTCTGTTATTATGTTTATGATGCCGAAATCGCTTCCTGCATCATACTTTGCGCCTGGCGATGTTATCACCTCTATCTTTGCCACATTTGACGCCCTGTGCGACTTCAGTATATTGATCAGTTCACCCTCAGGAATGGTTTTCATACGTCCGTTAAACATAACCCTTACGCCGTCACGTCCCGGTATTCTGATGTCGTTGTCCGTAACCAATATACCTGGCACATTGCTCAGCAAGTCAAGCAGGTCAGTTTTGCCCTTGCGCAGCCTTATTGCGTCTACTATAAATTTGTCGGCTTCGCGCTTTATCAATTTCTCGCTCACCACTACTTCCTGAAGGTCTATCTCGTCAGACACAAGTGAATCAGACTTATTTACGTTTTGAGCAAACGTATTTAAAGCAGAAAACATTGAAAAGACAAATATCAACTTTATATTTTTCATAGGCTAAGCATAGTTTTATTTCAAAATATATTCAGATATATTCCTTGGAGCCTTTGCACGTCTTAAACCAATAGTAATCACAATGCTCCTCTCCGTATACCTTACAATGTATTGGTGTATCAGCTATTTTTACATCAATCAGATGTGCCTTAATTTCAGCATGCTCCATCTGGGCAACATTATTCTTACCGCCCATATTCAGCTGCCATTTTCAAGGGCACGTCATTTCACAAATTTAATATATCATTATCATAATTTATGACATCGCAAAATAAAAAAAAAAAAAAAATGAAACCAGCAAACTATTTCGCAAAATATTCTAAATTTATTCCTTTTTCTAAAGCGATTGTATAAATTCGTCCCACATCTTTGGCTCAGCATCCTTGCCGAAAGCCTTCTTATACAAACGTTTACGCGCTGATGACACCGAATTGCGTTCTTTGTTAGTCAGTATTGATATATCAGCCGGCCTTACTCCTATTTTCAGCAACAGACACAGACGATATTCATATTCGCTTATCTTGCATAATTCTGTCAAACGATCCTTAAAACCTGCATAATGTCTGTTGACTTCGGCATCTAGCATCAGCCAATAGTCTTTAGGTATTTTTTTATCACACCTCTCGCAGGTGTTATCGTTCAAGACAGCCCTTATCTTTCTAAATATGTCAGAATTAGTGAGTTTGCTTTGTGACAACTCTCTGTTTGCAGTCTGCATATTGGCTATTCTGTTCTGATTCTCAAGCTGTTCCCTGCTGGCCTTCAGCTCGGCTGCAAGACTTTCGTTACAGTCTACGACTCTGGCAAGACGGACATTCAGACTTTCTATCTTACGCTTGTTTTCATCAACAAAAGCACTGCTTTGCTCATACTTTTCTTTCAGATACTTTGTCTCATTCTCATATTTTATCCGCTCAGACATACGCTTTTTCTTTAGATGAGATATAAAAGCAAAAAAGGCAAAAATCAACGAAATGCACATAAAAACAAATATATAAACAATATACCTATTTTCAGCCAATTCGTATTTTAACCTGATATTTTCTTTCTCCTTTTCTGTATAATTATAAACTGCATCAATTCTTGCAACATCTTTTGTCTTTATAATATTTTGGACAGAATCTGAATATGTTTCATATTTGTCAAAGAAATATGCCGCCTTAATCAAATCATTTTTTCGTAAATAATAATGTCCAAGCCATTTTGAAGCCCCATATTTGGCATAAACATTATCTAAATCATAAACCTTTTCATACAGATTCACAGCTTCATCTGTTCTGCCGACCTTATCATATATCTTCGCAACAATAACCAAAACAGCCCTAGCATTTATCCTGTTAACACGGCTCAACGCACGGTTAGCATACATCAACGCCTTACCATATTCACTTTGCTTATAATAATGCTTCGCTATCTGAGCAAGGATATCGGTTTCAAGCAAACTGTCATTTGCTTCCTTAGACAAGTTCAAGGCCTGTTCAAAACATTCTGCTGCCTGACTTTCATTTTTAACACGCTGATAACAATACGCCATACCGCACAATGAATATGCCTGACTTTTTTTGTTCTCTATTTTTTTATTATACAAATAAGAATGTCTGAACGCCTTCAATCCTTTATAATACAATCCTTGATAAAGAAAGATATATCCCATCTGCGAATAAGCCTTATATCTCAACGGACTAGCCGTGTCAGCCAATTCTATCGTTTTCTGAAAATATGGTAAGGCACGCGTGTCATCGTTCATGTCGTTATACACACGTCCTGCATAATAATATGCCATAGGCAGGAGCCGTTTGTCGCCCTCATTCTCATAATAATCAAGGAGACGAAGCATCAGCGTGTCGGTTGTATGGGATATATACAGCTTATCTTCAGTCTTAATGCGCAGCAAATCATAATAGTTTCGGTCTGCCTTGTCGGCAGCATTTATCTTCGGAGCTATGCTGTCGAGCATTACCAAGGCTCGGCGCGGGGATATATCGGCCACACTGTCTATTGCGGACAACACTTCATTGTGAGGCGAACGTTCGGCAACACAGCCGGCCGTTATAAGCACGCATAGCACTATTATTATGCAGTTAAATATCTTCATGAATTTTACTTAAGATTATATCATTCATAATTTAACTATACAAAATGTACATAAAAATATTCATACTATACTTCAAAACAACATATAGTACTGATAAAAAAATCAAAATGGTTTTGGAATAATATTATATTTTTATCACTCCAAAACCACTAAAAGAGTTAACCGAAATTACATATTACCTTCCATTCTTTTATAAATAACATATGTACCATCGGCAAAAAATAAGCCAAAACTTCCATCATTGAATTCAACATAATCATATCCATCAAAATGGGTAATGGTCGTCACTACGATTTCTTGAGCTGATGCTTTTTGAGGAGAAGCTGCTCCTAAACCAATAGCCAAAGCTAAAATCAAAAATAATTTCTTCATTTTCTTTTGTTTTTATTAATTACTATTTAAAGTCCGGACTATTTCTTTTTTATAAACTAAATTCAACCCTCACCATACATTCACGCGGCCTCAACCTTGTAATGGTGTACATCTGCTGAGTATCGGTTATCTGGCGGCGTTCATATTCATCCTTTCCCAAAATATTGCTGCATGTCAGGCTCACTTCATAACGTTTGGTGCGATAAGAGACTGATAAGTCGGCAAAATAGGTGAACGAAACGGCCTTATCGTTGCCGTGGTATATCTCGTTGCTTAACTCTATGTTAAAGCGTCCGGGCATGAAGTAGCACTTCAGACTGTGACTGAATGAACTTAGCGACGACGGCAACGAGGCGCCCGAACGGCACTCCTGTCTGACATAGCTGAACTGACTCTGCTCTTCGACAGAGAACCAGCTGCAAGGCTGGAGCGAGACTGTTGCCGTAGCTCCGGCCATCTGCGTCTGAAACGGCGTAAGCACATTCTGCAAGAGCATGTTATAATCACTCCACTGCCATCGCCCTGACAGCGTAGTAACCAGATGAGCCACGTTCCAGCTCTCGCTTACACGGCAGTTTAATCCGTGCATGACGCTGTTTGATGTAAGGTCAGTGGCCCGCGACTCATACACATTGCCGTCCACATTCATTGAGTAAAGCCGCTGATTGCGCATATTGGTAAAGACATACCCGACAGTGGCAAACAGGCCTTTTATAACATTCTTATATTCTATATTAGCGCTTGCCGTGTGCATCAATGTGTTGCTGAGTTTACCCTGTCCTTCTGTCATCGAGATATAGTCGGTAAACACAGGTATATCGAGCATTGACAAAAAGCCTTCGGGCTTCCACGAGCAGTTATACGTTGCCGTTATGCCGAAATCGGAAACTGGCATAGCTCTGAAAAACAGATTAGGCTCAAATGTAATGTTGTCCTTATGCTGTACGCCATACGTCCGGCTTGTCCAGTAAACAGGCGCAGATGCAACAAGATTTATAATGGAGGTTTTATACGACAGCGACGGTTTCATGAAAGTGCGCCATTCGGTGTAATTCCTTACAGCATCCAAATTCTGCCGGCTTACGCCTATATGCTGCGCCTTCATGTTTGTGCCTATATTATAATTAAGATAAAACGCACCAAGCTTTTGTCCGAAATAGGCGTCACATCCGGCAAGGACGCTGCGCTGGCGAAGGCGCTGCATGGTTGAGTCGGCAAGCAACAGACTGCCCGGAAGCCAGTTGAGCGAAAGATAAGCGTTGACAGAAAGCGAGTGACGACGGGTGATGTTGCGCACAAACGACAGTTTGTCCGTGATGTAGCCCTGACGCGGCTTAACCATCTCTCTTGTCTCAACGCCATTCAATACCGACAAGCCGCTGCTGCGGTCGAAGTCAACATATCCCCTGACATCGTTTGTAAGATACTGTCTTTCGGTATTCTGCCTGTAAAGCACCTCAGCCGACAAGGCGTCGTGACGGCTCTCAGCCGATATGTCCTGCACAATGGCAGCACCGCCTGCCGCCGTATATACCGTGGTGGATGTCTGTCGCTGTTCAGTCATGTCGGTCATGCCGTCGAGCTGTATCCTCAAGTCATTGCCGCCATGCGTCTTCAGCAGCCAGTTGGTTGCAAACAGGTGAGTATGGTTAAATCTGCTGCGCGAGGCGTCAATGGCCGGTGCCGGCAGTGATATGTTGCCGAGCATACCATCGTCCACGGGTGCCGAGTCGTCGAGATATGCCGACATAGGCGTTACTTCCTGTCCGATGTTCTTACCGGTATTGTTATTCTTATACATACTTATGCTCTGCACCTTGCGCGAAAACAGCATTGAGACGATGCGATTGTCATAAAGCCAGCCGAGACTGTTGGTCAACGAAGCTCCCGTTGACAGGTCGAAGGTGTGACTCCACACATTTTTTGCGCTGTCGGTCAGCACGATGTTGAGTGCTGCCTGATCGCTGAACTTTGTATCCTTCAGCGCACGTATGGG
The DNA here is from genome assembly GCF_000431195.1 of Prevotella sp. CAG:255. Taxonomy (NCBI): domain Bacteria; kingdom Pseudomonadati; phylum Bacteroidota; class Bacteroidia; order Bacteroidales; family Prevotellaceae; genus Prevotella; species Prevotella sp. CAG:255. The sequence goes on from NZ_HF986769.1 coordinate 11,475, forward strand.
CTGATGCCGTTCAAGCACCTGCACCTTTTTCACCTTTCCTGCATCAATGTTATCTGACGCCTGCGCATACTTACCGCCAAGCAGATCCATGCCTTCAATATAGAATTTGTTTATCTTCGTGCCCTGATATTCTATCGAGCCGTCATCATTTACGGTAAGTCCTGGCATTTTTCTGATAACGTCGGCTATGGTGCGGTCTTGCTTGCCGCGAAAGGCGCTCACAAGATAGTTGAGCGTGTCACCCTCCTGTCTGATGCGCTGCGACTTAACAACCACCTCCTTAAGTTCTGTGGCATGCTCGCTGAGCACTATAGCCTTGTCGCTGCTGTAATGCCTAAGAGCAATAGCCAGTTTAGAGTAACCAATCTTGCGCACCTCCATCGTGTCGCACTGCCGGCCTTTACTGTCTACGGCAAACATGCCTTGCTTGTCGGTGAATCCATAAGCCACTACCGACTTGCCGTTTTTAATATACACAGAAGCCTTGTCGACAGGACTGTTGTCCGAGTTGGCAACACGTCCCGTTATAACCTGTCCGTAAGCCGTTGCTGCCAAAAGCCACGCAAACAGGACAAGCGCCATGCGTATGGTTCTGCCGTCACTCACAGTCATTGTCTTCTATAAGTACCGGCGTAACCTTTCTTTGCTTTGTTCTGCCCTTACTGACAGACGGAGCAAGGCCCGTCAGCCTCGTCATCAGCCCTACAGGATCGGTAATCTCCATTTCTGTAATCTTTTGCAGCTCTTTCGGCTCAACAGATTTATATTTTGTCTTTCCCATCGTAATGCTTTCTCCCCTGCCCTTTCTTACAGCCGTGCATACAAACGAGAAACAGCCGTTATCTGTTTCAGCCTTCATTATAAGTCCCGGCAGTCCGCACAATTTCCATGGACCGTCGCTCACGGCGATGTCAGGCGCATACCACACCGTCCATGTCTGTCCGCGAAACTTTGTCCTTGCCTTGTTGCAGTGATACTCGGCTATTATTGAGTCGCCGTCGGCCAGTTGCCAGTCAAAAGCAGGCATATCTTCTTCAGACTTAAGAGCAAAACCATGCAGACTAAGTGTATAAGTAAGTTTGCCGTCAGCCGGATAATTCTTCATCACCATATATTTCTGCCCAAGCGTTCCACTTCCTCTCATCCGTGTGCTTGCAGCCAAAGCCTGTTGCAGTTGTCCACCCGTAGCCTGCACCACGCTGTCAAGCACATGCTGCTGTCGTATGTTTGCCGAAGAATAAAACTTGCTCCACTTATTGCCAATAAGCAGTTCCATCTCGTCTTGCATTGCCGGTCTTTCAACACAAGTCTTAAACCTAGCGTCATAACTGATACACATGACAGCTGTGTCCGACTGAGCCGCCGACAGCACATGACTGCACAAAGCAAGAAGAAATAAAGACAAATAATGTATAACACAAATTCTCTTCATAAGTTCAAACAGTTTAATTTTATTATTTTTATAAGCAAAATTACTCGATTTAGCACAATGCACAAAAATCTGCTGTTCGCAAAAATGTTCGCAAATCATTCCACATTAAGCCTAAGTCATTAGACCGTATATAAGTTTGGTATGTTCATGCTTTCAGCCGTCTTTTTGTCTTTTATTGGCGACTTTTCCTCCGGCCTTTCTTGACATAGCCCGCTATGACTGCGAAAAATCAAACGATAATCCACTTAATATAAAGCAAAAATACAGGCTAAATCATAACGTCTAATCTGGGGTTAAGTCTATAAATCTGTTTCATTTCGGTTGATGTTTTTCATCATTAGCCGATACAAAATTAGTAAAAATTTCAATACGTTCAACCGGCATGATAATTTTAGTCAAAAAAATCGTAAGCAAAACAGATTCCGTACATAAACATTTTTCAATACAGACATGCGCCATAGTGTATACTGTAAGCAATAACAAGGCATTTAGTTATAAATCAAAAGTGGCCGAGTTACGGGTCAAAACTCGGCCACTTTTGAGGCGTAAACCGGCCACTTTTTAATCAGAAACGGCCGTGTTATTTTAAGCAAATAAAAGAATTTTATTCAATAGCACATACAACTGCACTGGTGAAGACAGAAATGCCGTGGCAAAAATATTCCACACGGGCTATTCGTCGACCTCTTTCTTCAGCAGCCGCACCATAATTTCTGCCGCGTTGTCGGGGGCTATTCTGTCGCCGAGCTTCCTGCGCACTTCGGCATATCCGTCGAGCATGCTGTTGCGACAGGTTCCGTCGGGCAACAGACGCGACAGTTCAGCGGCAATGTTATCCACAGAAAATGTGTCGGCAACAAGCTCCCTGACCACCTCACGATCGGCAATAAGATTGACAAGCGAAATATATCTAACCTTCAACAAATGCTTGCGGAGAAAGGCGATGACCTTTGGTATCGGCGTTTCGTAGCACACCACCTGCGGAACATTGAACAGAGCCGTCTCAAGAGTGGCTGTTCCGCTGGTGACAACAGCCGCACGCGAATGAGCGAGCAGTTCGTAAGTCTGCCCGTAGACTATTTTTACGGGCTGTCCGGATATGAACCCGGCATAATAGTCTGCACTTATCGACGGCGCTCCCGCCACCACGAGCTGATACTTGTCGGCAAAGCGCGAGGCAGCCTCTATCATGGCCGGCAGATTGTCCTTTATCTCCTGCTTGCGGCTTCCGGCCAGCAAAGCAATGACAGGACGGCGTGAGTCGAGCCCGTTTTTAGAGCAGAACTCGTCGTAAGAATCGGTGTAGGTCTTCAAGAATCCGCTCACCTCGTCGGCCGTAGGATTGCCCACATAGTGTATCTTGTAGCCGTGCTTGCCCTCAAAGAAGGGCACCTCGAAAGGCAGAATGGAGAACAGCTCGCTGACATCACGCTTTATGTTCTTTATGCGGTACTCTTTCCATGCCCAAATCTTTGGCGAGATGTAATAATACGCAGGTATTGAAGTCTTGGCATGCAGAAACTTGGCTATGTCGAGATTAAAACCTGGATAATCAACCAATATCACCACATCAGGGTGCCACTCGATTATGTCGCGCTTACAGAAAGCCATGTTTCTGAAGATGGTTCTGAGATGCAGCAGGACAGGCACAAAGCCCATATATGCCAAGTCGCGATAGTGGCGCACACGCATGCCTCCGGCAGCCGACATAAGGTCGCCTCCGAAGAAACGGAACTCAGCCTCGCCGTCGACTCTTCTGAGCGACTGCATAAGCCGCGACGCATGAAGGTCGCCACTTGCCTCACCGGCAATAAGATAATATTTCATCTGTAAACAAATATGATGTTTCTAAATCCACAGCAGGGCACACGACAGATGCCGAAAGCCGACAAGACCGCAGCCCCGGCACATCAGCAAAACTCGTCGGCACAATCCTTCAGACGTTCGAACATGGCATAGTCGGTAACGTCGATTGTGGTGGGAGTTATGGCCACATAACCATGGTTGAGAGCCCAGTTGTCGGTGTCGGTTGCTTCAGGCTCATCGTTGGTATATTCACCCACAAGCCAATAATAGTCGTAACCCCTGGGATGACGGGCGCGAACGACCTCATTTCCCCATGTACCCTTAGCCATTCGGCATACCTTTACGCCGTTAAATTCAGCAGTCTTGGGGAAGTTTACGTTAAGGCACGTTCCCTTTGGCAGACCTTCGGCCAGCACCTTGGCCGTAATCTTTCTGACGATGCTGCGCAGAGGCTCAAAGTCGGCGTCGTCTCTATAGTCGCAGAGAGAGAAGGCAACAGAAGGAATATACTTCATGCAACCCTCGCGCGTAACGCCCATTGTGCCCGAATAATGAGAATTGACAGAGCCGTTGTCGCCGTGGTTGATGCCGCCGATGACCATATCGGGACGGCGCGGGCAGAGCTGGCTCAGCGCCAGTTTGACACAGTCGACGGGCGTGCCGTTGCACGACCACACCTCAACGCCCTCACGCTTGCGGCGCAGCTTGAGCCTCAAGGGAGTGGTTGCAGAGAAGGCTGTGGCAAATCCTGAACGTGCCGACTCGGGCGCGCAGACAAGGATATCGCCTAAATCAGAGAGCATGTCTATCAGCGAGTTAAGTCCCTTGGCATGGTAGCCGTCGTCGTTAGAAATAAGTATTAATGGTTTCATAATTTTCATAAAAATCATTTTCTTTCGGCTACAAAAGTACGAAAAAAGGTTTAAAACAACTATTTCTCACATAAAATATGTATTTTTGCAAAATATTTTTGGAAGGAGCAATTCTAAAACGAGCAAATAAAGACATTAGATTTAGGACACCAATATAAGACAAATGGGAAAAATTATCGCATTAGCAAACCAAAAAGGAGGCGTGGGAAAGACAACCACGACAATTAACTTGGCTGCATCCCTCGCCACACTGGAAAAAAAGGTTCTGGTAATCGATGCCGACCCGCAGGCCAACGCTTCGAGCGGCCTCGGAGTCAACACGAAAGACGTGGACTGCTCGCTGTACGAATGTATCATCGACCATGCAGACGTACATGACGCCGTCTATACCACAGACATTGACGGACTTGACATTATGCCGAGCCACATTGACCTTGTGGGAGCAGAAATAGAGATGCTAAACCTTGAACACAGAGAGCAGGTGATAAAAAACCTGCTGCAGCCGATAAGGGGCGACTACGACTATATCCTGATTGACTGCTCGCCGTCGCTCGGTCTGATAACGGTGAATGCCCTTACTGCCGCCGACTCTGTAATAATACCTGTTCAATGCGAATACTTTGCCCTTGAGGGAATAAGCAAGCTGCTGAACACGATAAAGATAATAAAGAGCAAGCTGAACCCGAAACTCGAGATTGAGGGATTCTTGCTGACTATGTATGACAGCCGCCTGCGCCTGGCCAACCAGATTTATGACGAGGTGAAGCGCCACTTCCAGGAGCTTGTGTTCAAGACCGTCATACAGCGTAACGTGAAACTGAGCGAGTCGCCAAGCCACGGACTTCCGGTTATTCTTTACGATGCCGACTCAACAGGAAGCAAGAACCATCTGGCACTGGCAAAGGAGATTATAAACAGGAACAAGTAAGAAGATTATGGCCATTAAGAAAAGATACAGCAATCCGCTCGGACGCGGACTCGACGCTCTGATATCTACCGAAGCCGTGCGCCCGCAGGGCAGCTCGACCATCAGCGAGATATCAATTGAGCAGATAGAAGCCAACCCTAACCAGCCGCGACGCGAATTTGACGAGGAAGCTCTCAACGAGCTTGCCAACAGCATACGCGAGATAGGCATCATTCAGCCGATAACGCTGCGACAGGTTGACGACAACAGATTTCAGATTATTGCCGGCGAACGCCGCTGGAGAGCATCGCAGATAGCCGGACTAAGGGCTATACCGGCATACATACGCACCATCAAGGACGAAAACGTGATGGAGATGGCTCTCGTTGAGAACATCCAGCGCGAAGACCTCAACGCGATAGAAATAGCCCTGGCATACGAGCACCTGCTGACTAACACAGGAATGACGCAGGAGAAGGTGTCGGAAAGAGTGGGCAAAAGCCGCACGGCAATATCAAACTATCTCCGCCTGCTGAAGCTGCCTGCACAGGTGCAGATGGCGCTGCAGAACAAGGAGATTGACATGGGACACGCACGCGCGCTGCTGGCGATAGACAGCCCGTCGCTGCAGGTGAAGCTGTTCAAGGAGATACAGAAGAACGGCTACTCTGTACGCAAGGTGGAGGAAATGGTGCAGAAGCTGAAAAACGGAGAAGACATAGTCAGCGGCAAGAAGAAGATAGCATCTAACCAGCAGATGCCCGAAGAATTCTCTACACTGAAACAGCATCTGTCTGACTTCTTCAAGACTAAAGTTCAGATGACCTGCTCGGCCAACGGCAAGGGCAAGATTAGCATTCCGTTTGCCAACGAAGAAGAGCTTGTGCGTATAATGAGCATGTTTGACAAACTGAAAGAACAGTAAGATAAAGCTGTGGATACAAGCAGACATCTAACATATTACCTGTCAAGACTGGCAGCGGCCATATGCATGCTTGCCGTGATGATGCCGTGCAGCGCGCTCGGAACGGGCGACAAGGACACCATCACGGTCAACGACACGATCATGACGGTTGCGGCAGAAAACGACAAGCAGATAAGCGACACGATAAACAAGGTTGTGTCTGCGGCCGACTCTGTCAGCATGAGGATGCTGTCGGCAAACGACTCTGTAAAGAAGAAAAAAGAGAAACGCGACTGGAGCACATGGAGGCCAAACGCCAAAAGAGCCATGTGGCTTGCCATCGTGATACCGGGAGCTGGACAAATATATAACCGCAAATACTGGAAGCTGCCTATTGTGTATGGCGGCTTCATCGGATGTCTTTACGCCATAAGATGGAACAACCAGATGTACAAGGACTACTCGCAGGCCTACATGGACATCATGGACAACGACCCAAGCACTGAGAGCTATAACCAGTTTCTGCATCTGGGCAACACCATAACGGAAGAGAACAAGGAACAATACCAAAATCTGTTCAAAAAGCGTAAGGACTTCTACCGCAGATACCGCGACCTGAGTGTATTCTGCCTCATCGGCGTTTACGCCCTGTCGGTAATAGACGCGTATGTCGACGCGTCACTGTCAGAATTTGACATTTCAAAAGACCTGAGCATGAAGCTTGAGCCTACGATAATAAACAACAGGTCGTCACTGAATCCGCTTAAATCATCGTCATTGGGACTTCAGTGCTCTATAACCTTCTGAAAAAAGATTTAAATTATAAGATTCTGTATATAAACATTTTATGAGAAAGAAAGTTTTTATAATCATTGCCACGATGCTTTTCGGAGGTAACTGCGTGATGCAGGCTCAGAACGAAAAGGATGAAATAATTGTGACTGACAATGACGGAAAAGAAGAAACAATTGACTTGCCTGAGGCTATGAACTATGAAGTTGACAGCCTCCTGAACTTATACTATTCAAAAACTTACTTACAGCAGGACGAAGACTGCAACTACCGTGACGAGAACAGAGATTACCCGAAAGAGGTGTACATCGAGCGCCTCAGCAGGCTGCCGAACGTCATGGAAATGCCATACAACGAAATTGTACAGAAATTCATCGACAGATACACCGGCAGACTGCGCCATTCGGTAAGCTACATGCTGGGAGCATCAAACTTCTACATACCTATATTTGAAGAGGCTCTCGAGGCCTACGGACTGCCGCTTGAACTAAAATATCTGCCAGTAATCGAGTCGGCATTAAACCCTAAAGCCACATCTCATGCAGGCGCTGCCGGACTGTGGCAGTTTATGGTGGCAACGGGCAAGCAGTACGGACTGGAAATCAACTCGCTTATCGACGAGCGCAGAGATCCCATTAAATCGTCTTATGCAGCTGCCCACTATCTTAAAGACCTTTATAATATCTTCGGCGACTGGAGCCTGGTGATTGCTGCATACAACTGCGGACCGGAGAACATAAACAAGGCCATACACCGCGCCGACGGACAGGCCGACTACTGGAAGATTTATCCTTACCTTCCACGCGAGACCAGAGGATATGTGCCGGCGTTCATTGCCGCAAACTACGTGATGAACTACTACTGCGAGCACAACATCTGCCCAATGCGCACCACACTGCCGGCCAAGACCGACACCGTGGTTGTGTCAAAGGATGTTCATCTTAAGCAGATTGCCGACGTGTGCGGCATTGACATTGAAGAGCTGCGCACGCTAAATCCGCAGTATCGCCGTGATATCGTCAACGGCAACAACAAGCCGTCGGTGATACGTCTACCGGCCAACGCCACAAACACATTTATCGCAAACGAAGACTCTATCTACAGATACGAGACTGACGCGCTGCTCACCAGACGTTCGCTGGTGGAAGTTGAAAGCAGCAAGTACACGACAAGCACAAGCAGCACACGCAAGAGCTACAGCAAGAGCAAAAGCAGAAAGAGAAAATCGTCAAGACGCTCAAGAACAAGAAAGAAGAGCGTAACCGTAAGAAGCGGAGACACATTGTCTGAGATAGCAGAAAGGCACCACACTACCGTAAAGAAGCTGCGCCAGCTTAACGGTATAAAAGGAAACAACATACGTGCCGGAAAGAAAATCAGGGTGAAATAAAAAAGGCGCTTCACCTGCATACCTTATTAATAATATCTGGAGAAACCAATTATGGACGAGCGTAACAACATTGACAAAGAGAGAGAAATTGCTGAGGAAAAGTTGGTCGGTGATGCTTTTCAGCGTCTGCTGAACGACTATTTGTCCACACGCCACAGAAAGAAAGTTGACATAATAACTAAAGCATTCAACTTTGCCAAACAGGCACATAAGGGCGTTAGACGCTTGTCTGGCGAACCATATATAATGCACCCAATAGCCGTGGCCCAGATCGCATGCAGCGAGATGGGGCTCGGCTCTACCAGTATAAGTGCGGCACTTCTGCACGACGTGGTTGAAGACACCGACTACACGGTTGAGGACATAGAGAACATCTTCGGCCCTAAGATTGCGCAGATTGTGGACGGACTGACAAAGATTTCAGGCGGAATATTCGGCGACCAGGCGTCGGCACAGGCAGAAAACTTCAAGAAGCTGCTTCTGACCATGAGCGACGACATACGCGTTATCCTAATTAAAATATGCGACCGTCTGCACAACATGCGCACGCTTGACAGCCAGCCGGCAAACAAGCAATACAAGATTGCCGGAGAAACGCTATACATCTACGCGCCGCTTGCCAACCGCCTCGGACTGAACAAGATAAAGACCGAGCTTGAGAACCTGAGCTTCAAGTTTGAGCATCCCGAAGAGTATAAATCAATAGAATCTAAACTGGCAGACACAAAGGCGTCTCTCGACAGTCTGTTTGACGACTTTACAGGTCCAATAAAGCAGGCTCTCGACAGGATGGGACTTGAATATGAAATAAAAGCCAGGGTGAAAAGCCCCTACTCCATCTGGAACAAGATGCAGAACAAGCACGTAAGCTTCGACCAGGTTTACGACATTCTGGCTGTAAGAATAATCTTCAAGCCAAAGAAACGGGAAGAGGAAGTCAACGAATGCTTCAACATATATGTGGCGATAAGCCAGATATACAAGTCGCACCCCGACCGTCTGCGCGACTGGGTCAACCACCCCAAGGCCAACGGATATCAGGCTCTGCACGTAACTCTGATGAGCAAGCAGGGCCGATGGATTGAGGTACAGATACGCTCTGAAAGAATGGACGAAGTGGCAGAACAGGGCTTTGCCGCACACTGGAAATATAAAGAAGGCGACGAAATTACTGAAGACGAAGGCGAACTTAACAACTGGTTGCGCACCATCAAAGAGATTCTTGACGACCCGCAGCCCGATGCAATGGACTTCCTCGACGCTATAAAGCTCAACCTTTTTGCATCAGAGATATTTGTATTTACCCCCAAAGGCGAGATAAAGACCATGCCGGCAGGCTGTACGGCCCTCGACTTTGCATTCCAGATACACACATTCCTCGGCAGCCACTGCATAGGCGCCAAGGTAAACCACAAGCTCGTGCCGCTGAGCCACAAGCTGCAAAGCGGCGACCAGGTGGAAATTCTCACCTCAAACTCGCAGCACGTGCAGCCATCATGGATAAACTTTGCATCAACGGCAAAGGCTAAGGCTAAGATACAGGCAATATTACGCCGCGAAGCCCGCGAGATACAGAAGCAAGGCGAAGAGATTCTGTCTGAATTCCTTAGCAAGCACTCGCTGGAAATCAACTCGTCTGTAATCGACAAGCTGTGCGAATTCCACGAGGTGCAGAAACCGGACGAACTGTTCAAGGCCATAGGAAAGAAGAATATCATACTCAGCGATAAAGACATCGACGAGATTAACGGTAAGAGGAAGCAGAACTCGGCCGTAACATGGCGAAAGTTTGTGCCGTTTCTGGGCAAGGAAAAGAAGAAAGGCAACGAGAACAAGAAGCCAAACTACTTCATCGTAAAAGAAGGCTTCAACCGCAAAAAGCCTATATATATCACAGACGACAACATAAACCAGTTCATCTTCCCTGACTGCTGTCACCCCATACCCGGCGACGACGCACTAGGATTTATCGACGGCAAGAACCGCATTGAGATACACAAAAGGTCGTGCCCCGTTGCAGCAAAGCTAAAATCTGGATACGGCAACCGCATACTCGATGCCAAATGGGACATGCACAAGAAACTGCTCTTCGATGCAGTAATAGAGATAAAAGGAATAGACAGAATCGGCATGCTCAACGAGGTTACCCAGGTTATATCCGACGAACTTAACGTAAACATACACAGAGTGACGCTGTCGTGCGAAGAAGGAATATTTGACGGAACACTCGAACTGAGGATACACGACCGCGACGACGTCAGGACTATAATGGGAAAACTGAAGAAAGTAGAAGGACTACAAGAAATAAAACAAATATTATAAACAACTTCCGGCTGACCATACACAGCCGGCGTAACAGCCGGCTGAGGCAGTCGTGCCCGTATGGCACAGCCTGTCAAAAAGCACAACTATGAAAAAACTATTCATCACTATCATTGCGGCACTGGCCGCATTTACGGCAAACGCAGCCAACCCTTATGACAATCCCGACACACTGGTGGTTTCGAGAGACGGCACCGGCCAGTTCAGAACCATCAACGAGGCCGTTGAAGTGTGCCGCGCATTCATGGAATATCACAAAGTAATATACGTAAAGAAAGGCGTATATAAGGAGAAAGTGATAATACCGTCGTGGCTCACCAACATCGAAGTGTGCGGCGAAGATGCTGAAAACACCATAATAACCTACGACGACCATGCCAACATAAGGCTTGAAGACACCAACAAGCCCATGGGAACATTCCGCACATACACCGTCAAAGTGGAAGGCAACTATATCACATTTAAGAATATCACGATAGAAAACAATGCCGCAAAGCTTGGACAGGCCGTAGCACTTCACACAGAAGGCGACCATCTCGTGTTTGTAAACTGCCGCCTGCTGGGCAACCAGGACACAGTGTATACAGGTCTGGCCAACACCAGACTATACTTTAAGAACTGCTACATCGAGGGAACAACCGACTTTATCTTCGGTCCGTCAACGGCATGGTTTGAGGGCTGCACCATACACAGCAAGCAAAACTCTTACGTCACAGCAGCCTCAACGCCTGCAGACGTGGCTTTCGGCTACGTGTTCAACCGCTGCAAGCTTACAGCAGCCGAAGGCGTTACAAAGGTATATCTCGGACGTCCGTGGCGCCCTTACGCCTTCACGCTGTTCATGAACTGCGAGCTTGGCAGCCACATTCTGCCTGCTGGATGGCACAACTGGGGCAAGGCTTCGAACGAAAAGACAGCACGCTACATGGAATACAACAACAGCGGTGCCGGAGCAACAACGAAAGAAAGGGCACCATGGAGCAAGCAACTGACAAAAAAAGAGGCTGCCAAGATAACAGTTGACAACGTCTTCAAGATGGACAACAGCTGGATACCTGAAATATAATCAAACAGACAGATACAGCGGCAAAGATCAAGACAATCTGCCGCAAAACTTATATCACACAACATGATAAAAGCCAGACAGCAACAACAATCCGTTGCGATGTCTGGCTTTTATTTTTATGCAATCAATACCACCCAACAAAACAGCCCGGCACAAAAGTCTCGGCAGAAAAACCTTTACAAAATTTATGTTCAGAGTTTTCTGCAAAATAGAAAGCATAATTATAATAATTGTTAAGTCGATAAATATAACGCACCAATTTCTATAACATTTATTTGCATATCCGACACTTTCTTGTCCTCAAAACAGCAATTTAAGACGCCAAAACTATTGCTTCTGGCATGAAAAATGTACTATCTGCGGTGCATAAACCTATGGTTTTTGATGAGCAAACGGCCCAGTTAGCTTTTTTAACAATCGAGAAGTATCTGCAACAACGACATAAGCCGCTAGGAATCAGCACTTTAGCAAGTACGAACGAATTTACGGCCTTTTTCAAAAATAATCCTATTCCGTTAGAAAAAAGCCTGTCTGAAAGCGTCAAAATCAAAAAGTTTTCTGTTTTATATCCTCCCTAAAGGGCGCAACATCACAACCAAGACATGGCGACAAGCCAGAAACAAATCCGGCACTGCGTTTTACTTTGCCGATCAACAGCAACAACAGTTTCCTATTCTGAATCAACTCAACATCCGTAGCCCATACCCCATATTTGTTACATAAGCAGCAGCCCACACGTTAACTTTTATTATGAATCAGACAAAGTCTTAACCGGCCCATCCTGACACCAAGCCCACCTACCATATATATAATACAACCTAAAGAATTGCCAAAATACAACATTATTTAAGCAAAAAACTAAACACAAAAGCATTAAAAAATAAGCCAATAAATCAAATATTAAGGTTATATAACAAAATAAATTATCCGACAAACATCAAAAAAAAGTGTTTTTATTTGTCTTGAATTTAAAATTATTGTATATTTGCACATAACAAATCTACTTTAACCGGCAGAAATCTACTTGGCCTACTGATAAAAATACCATGAAAACGGCCATGAAAAAATAGAGCAAACATATAATCATATATAGAGAAACACTAACTACTAACAATTAAAAATAAAACATTTATGCATTTACTAACAAGAAGAATCCTATTGGCATCAATGCTGCCTGTAATATGCCTTTCTGCATTTGCGCAAAAGGTAATTACCGGTACGGTGAGAGACGCTAACGGGGAACCAATGATCGGCGTTACAGTCCTTGTCGACGGAAAAGCAGGTGCTATAACTGACATCAACGGTAATTTTAAGATTCCTAATGCAACAGAGTCGACCAACCTTAAAATTACCTACATCGGCTATAAAGACCTGAATGTAAAAGTAGGCAACAGTTCCACACTAAACCTTGTCATGCAAGAAGACAACCAGGCACTTGACGAGCTTGTTGTTGTAGGATACGGAACCATGAAAAAAAGCGACCTCACAGGATCAGTGAGTTCACTAAGCACGGAAGACGTAACAGCCAAAGGAGCCGCAACAGTCATGGAAGGTCTTCAGGGTACCGTTCCTGGTGTCAACATTACAAAGAACTCAAGCCGTGCCGGCGGAGACTTTGATATTGAGATTCGCGGAAAATCATCTACAAACTCTGACACTAAACCTATTTATGTTGTTGACGGAATAATCTGCGACGACATCAACTTCCTTAACCAGCAAGACATTGAGCGCATCGACGTTCTGAAAGACGCATCGTCAACCGCGATATACGGTTCACGCGCCACAGCCGGTGTGATTATGGTTACAACCAAAGGAAGCCTTAACATCGGCAAGAAAATGAGCAAGCCGACCATCTCATACGACGGCTATTACGGCGTATCAAAAGTTGCACGTATGCCTGAATTCCAGACCGGACAGCAATTCTACAATTACCGCTTCCTGAAGTTCCTTTCTTATGGACAAGGACAGACCAACCTGGCCAACCCGATGTACATCATGGGCAATTTTGATCAAATGGCACTGGTTGACGGAGACGGAAATTCTATCCTAAAACAGATTATTGCAGGAGGACAGACCACTGACTGGGCAGATCTGGCAACACGCAACGGAACACAGCAAAACCATTACGTGGCCATAAGCGGAGCGTCTGAAAGAGTAAACTATCATGTCGGACTCGGCTACAACCAGGAAAAAGGTATCTATGTAGGCGACAGCAGAGACCAGTTCAGCTTCAAGGGCAGTCTTGACGCACAGATCAACAAGATTATCAGCGGCGGATTCACCGTAAACATGGCTTATATCAGAAACGAATATGCAAACGATGACGCCATAGAGCTTGCCTACAGGCTCAATCCGTTCTGCCAGCCATATTCAACACAGCCGGACGAAAGAAACGGATATATCTATGATGCCAACGGAAACATTCCGGAGGAAGGATATACCGGCTACTATTACAACCAATACGGACAAATATATAAAAACTACTATCCAGGCAACTCTGTAGCCATGGGTACGGCCTCGTCAACAGGCCACCAGTTCTCAGGACAGTACAACCCGCTCTACCTGATGGACGTATACACACACAAGCGTCAGACATGGCGCATGCTCGGCAATGTATATCTGCAAATCAAGCCGATAAAAGAACTCACGTTCAAGACAACATTCTCGCCAAACTTCACTTATTACCGTGACGGTGTTTTCACCGACTATGTACTCGACTATGCAGGAGCCACAGTAGTAGGTACAACCGACACCAACGGAAACCCTGTAAACACGGCAAGTCTTGCAACGTCACGCAACATACAATGGACATGGGACAACATCCTTACATTCGACAAAGTGTTTGCAAAGAAACACGCCGTTAACCTCATGGGACTGTTCTCTATGATGGCAAGCGACACCGAAGCCACCAATCAGGCTGCACAAGGTGTGCTCGACGGCTCACTTTGGTACAATCTGTCATCAGGAACCATTGACCTTACCAATACGAACAACTCTTTCAGTGAAAACAGTATGATTTCATACGCTCTTCGCGCCAACTATACCTTCGACGAGAGATATATGCTTACCGCAACTGTGCGTTGGGACGGCTCTTCAAAATTTGAACCAGACCAGCGCTGGGGATGCTTCCCGTCTGTTGCCGTTGCATGGCGCGCGTCACAAGAGAAGTTCCTTCAGAACGTAAAATGGCTCTCTAACTTAAAGGTAAGACTTTCATATGGTGTAACAGGTAACAACACCGGCGTAGGAAACTATGCTACAAGAACAACAGTAGCCGGTCCGGTTTACTATCCCTTCGGAAGCACTTACGTAAACGCTTTCTATCCGAGCAGCATCGTAGACAGATTCCTGACATGGGAAGAGTCTAAGGAAATCAACTTCGGTATCGACTTCGGCTTCCTCAAGAACCGCATCTTCGGTAGCGTGGATCTGTATCAGAAGACCTCAGACGACCTTCTCTACTCTGTAGAGCTTCCGCTCGAAGCCGGAACAGACAGCGACGGCAACCCCATGAAGCTTAACACAAACGTAGGAAGCGTGCAGAACAGAGGTATCGAATTTGCTGTAACCGCAATTCCTGTCATCACAAAAGACTGGCGCTGGGATATCTCTTTAAACTATGCACGCAACATCAACAAGGTGAAAGAAATCAACGGTTCAGGTGCAAACCTGCCTAACGACAACCTTTTCATCGGATGCTCTATCAACAACGTATACGGATATCACTGGGCCGGCATCGTAACCGACCGCGACATGATTGTGCCTAACACAGAAATAGCCGTGGCAAAAGGCCTTACACCAGGCTCAACAATGAAAGAATATGACTATTACAACATTTGCTACGGACTGCAGGAAGGCAACCCGATTATAGAAGATGTCAACGGCGACGGAACTATCGACGACAAAGACAAGAAGGTTTACAGGTCAGACCCGTCATGGACAGGAAGCCTCACAACATCTCTGTCATACAAGAACTGGGACTTGTCTGCATCACTTTACACCAAGCAGAACTATAAGGTGTACTCTGACTTCTATGCACAATATCTCGACTATAAAGACCGTGGATGGATGCACCTGAATGTTGACTATTATATCCCGGCAGGAACACTTATCGACTGCGACGGTATTAATCCCGACGGAACATACATCAACCCGGTATACCAGCAGACCACACACTACGGTGCATATCCTTTCCCGAACGACGGAAACACTGCAGGTCTTAACGGAACACATGCCTTCAACCGTGACGGCTCACAATGCCAGGCCATCACAGACGCGTCTTTCGTAAAAGTAAAGAACATTACTCTCGGATATACGTTCCCGAAGAAATGGATCAACAAGATCGGCATCAGCCATCTGCGCCTTTATTGCACAGTAACCAACCCGTTCGTATGGACCGACTACAAAGGATTTGATCCGGAATGGGCCGGAGGCGGTGCAGAAAACGATGGTCCTAGCACTGTTACATGGGAATTTGGTGCAAGTCTTAAATTCTAACTTCAATAATCAAGAAAAATGAAAAAAATATCATATATCATAACAATGGCTCTTCTGGCACTGATGTCGGCCACAAGCTGCTCGGACTTCCTTGAAGCAGAAAACAAGACAGCCGGAGGAGACAAAATGGATCCTGAAACATATTTCAGGACAAAAGAAGGACTGGAGTCTTTCAGGGCATATGCATTCCTTTCTTTAAAGAATCTGGCTACGGCATTAAACATCAACGATGACGGCACAGACCTCTATATGCCTTGCCGTGGTCAGGGTGCATCAGTATTCCAGGATTATTCGCTGACCGCTGAGACAGACGAAGTGAAAGACTACTACGTTGCATGTACAGGACTTATAAATAATGCCAACGGTCTTATCAACTACAGCGGAGAAGAATACAAGAGATATCGTGCAGAAGGCCTATTCCTTAGAGCTTACGGATATTATCTCATGACACAGCAGTTTGGAGCAGTGCCCTACTCTGACACCTACATTCAGAGCGCAAGCCGCGACTATCCGCGCACAGACCTCGAAACTATTTACACCAACTGTGAAAACGACCTTCAGGAAGTTATCAACTCAAGCGAAATTCCTGAAATAACACATGACGGCTCTGTAAATAAAAAAGCAGCACAAGCCCTGCTCGCAAAAATATATCTTGCACACGGCTGGGACTGCAACACTACTCTCACTGACGAAAATGCCGGCACATACACCATAACATCAAAAGAAAACTTCGAGAAGGCAGCACAGGCTGCCGAGGCTGCCATCAGCGGCATACCGCTCACACAATCGTTCGAAGACAAATGGCTGCCGTCAAACGAGGACACCAATCCCGAGACATTCTTCGCAGTTCAGTATGACAAGGCAGGATGGCCCGGAGACATAAGCGACGGCGGACATGAACTCGACATCTACTACAGCCACTATTACGGCGACGTAGCTCAGGGACAGAAGTATTCAACCTCTAACAAGGCTCTCAACACACGCTCTCTGGCACTGTGGGAGAAAGGAGACACACGCTGGGACGCTACATTCATGACAACAATGTATCAGTATGACAACAGCGTGGCCGACTGGACTAAATATGGATACTTTGCATACTACAACACAAGTGTTGACAAAAACACATTGCCAATATTTGCATACTATGCTCCAACTTATGTTTCTCAAGCCGAATTTGAGGCATATCTAACAGCGCACAAATCGCAGTTTGTACGCGACCCGAACAAGCATCCGAAGGAGCCTCATGCCAACCTGCTCCACGACGGACAGATATTTGTCTACAAGTTTGACGCAGAAGGCAACTTCCTTACACCGACGATAACCAATCAGAACCTCAATGACAACAACAGAGGAACATCTTTGGAAACAACGCCGTGCGTTAAGAAATGGGACGACCCGACCGCATCTATGGGCGGAAAGACCATCAGCTACCGCGACATCGTAGTCCTCCATGCATCTGAAACATATCTTACTGCTGCCGAGGCCTATTATATGGCAGGAAACGAAACTGCGGCCCTTGAGAAAATCAACGCAGTGCGCGACCGCGCCGGAGCACCTCATCTTAACAGCCTTGCTGACTATGAAGTAAGCGTCATGCTTTCAAACTTCACTCTGCTTGACTTGATTCTGGACGAGCGTGCACGTGAATGTTACGCAGAACAGACCCGCTGGGTTGACCTTCGCCGTACACGTCAGCTGGTTCGCTACAACGTGGCATACAACTATTTCGTTACAAATGCCGAGGATATGAAAAACATTAAAGGAGAGACAAAATGGTATCGTCCTATCCCGACATCTGAAATTTCAGGCAACGACAGCATGACTGAAGAGGACCAGAATCCCGGCTATTAATAGATTGACTTTAATAACATAAAAAATGAAAGCAATGAAAAAGAAAACATATTTATTCTTAACACTGATAATGGCCTTGATGACTTTCAGCGCATGCAGCGATGACGACGATGAAGCTGTAGGGACACAAAACCCGGAACAGGAAGTTGCAGGAACATATATCGGCACATGGAACCAGAAGCTCACAAACTCATCTGGCGAGCTGCAAGATGAAAACGAAGCTACAGGAACAATAGAATTGTCTGCCAATAGACAGTGGGTTGCCAATGTAACACTGAAACAGGCCGATCCTGTTGTCAAAGAAGAAATATCAGATGTAGCAAACTGTTCGGGAAACAGCACTTCGGGATATATCCTGACAAATAACAAAAGTGCAAACCTCGGCAATTTCAGCGCCAAGGTAACTAACGGCGAAATTACATTTATATATGTAACGACCATAACCGAAGGCAGAAAGACCTACACTTCGACAAATACGTTTACAGGAACGCTCACTACTGCAGAATAACCAAAAGAAAATGTATGCTGCAAATTCAAGGTTTGCAGCATACATATAACAAATATTTAAAAGAAAACTTTATAATAACTTTATTAATCACTAAAATTAAAACTTATGAAAAAAATTTTATCTTTATCACTTGCCCTTATGGCAGGAATTTGCGCCAGCGCGCAGAACGTTTGTACAATTGACGCCAAAGCATGGCTGACTGAAAAGGGCGCAGCTGACCCTACTGCACTGACAGCCATCGACGCAAACTCTGTTATAGTTGACAACGAAGACGTTACAGTTTCAACAGGTGCTGCTGATCAGTACAAAGCTGTGGATATCGCATTCAACGGTTACAACAAAGTACGCTTTGGTGCAGACAAAGACGTTGACTGCTCTGACTTAGGTCTTCAGGGAAACAGCAACCCTAAAGGAGCCGGCGGTGAGGATCCTGCAAAGAACTTCGTACAGCCGGGAACAGGCGCTTACTATGTAGTAAAGGCTAAGAAGGACGGTTATTTCTATGCTGTTTTAAAGGCTTCTTCAAACAAGGCATACACTGTATTTGAAGAAGGCAAATGCCTTTCTTACACTCTTGCTATGAACATTGCTGATGACGCTGACAAGAACGCAGACCCTATAACAAACGGCGTGCTTACATACACTCTGCCAGCTGACGAGGAAGGTTTCTATGACCAGAGCAACGGTACAATCCTTTGGCCTATTCAGATTTATCACAACAACAATGCTGAAGCTACATCTGCCGGCAATGGTCTTGGCGTAATCATGTTCAAGGTTTATGCAGACTGCAACTATGTATTCAACGCAGTTGGTTCAAAAGCTTCTTTCAAAGGCTTCTGCTACAGCGAGAATCCTGTTGACGTAAGCATCGTTGCAGAAGACGGTTCTACTCTTAAGTTGCTCTCTGGCGGCAGCACTGACATCACAGAGATTAACACCGACAAGAATGACGTTGATGCTCCTGCATACAACATCGCCGGACAGCGTGTTAACAAAAATGCAAAGGGTATCGTTATAATCAATGGCAAAAAATACGTTAATAAATAAAGAGCCAGACTAAAATTCAAAGTTAATAATTTGATTTTATGTATTGAAAGGATGCCAGGACACTGTGAAGTCTCCTGGCATCTGCTTTTATTCCAAATTGCTTTCATTAAGATCCGGTAGAATTATTGTCTTAAATTTAGCGTATAGTCATTTGCTTTTTCAGAGGCATAGCGGTCTATTTCCACAAAAAGCAGACAATAGGATAATAACAGGAAACAACATGACGTATGAAAGCATCTATATTTTTGTAGAATTAAATCATGTACGGAATAATGATTTAATGGGATTTTCTAATAAAGAATTTATTTTTCGGTATACTACTTCATGTCGGATAACAGCCTGTATCCACTACCGACACATCAAACCTCAACGCATACCCTCAAGATGTACGATTAGGTGTATATCAAGGTATACAAGCAACTGAAGACATATGCAGAAAGCAAGGCCGGAAAGTTATCTTGCGAGGTATTGCAAAAACAATACTACTCAAGATAATCAAGCTGCTTTTTGAGCAGCTTCAGTTCGTCGCGCACCTTTATCAGACTCTCCATAACACGCGCATTGCCGTCAACAGCCTGTTTGTTTTCACGCAACATCTTACGCGCAGCCGACAGCTTAAAGCCCCTGACCTTGACAAGATTATACACGACCTTTACATTCTCAATGTCGGCCTGCGTATACTGGCGCACATTGTTACCAGTTGTTTTCGGCCGCAACATCGGTATCTCCTTTTCCCAAAACCTCAGCATGCTCTCGGGCACGTTGAGCATGGCTGCCACTTCCTTTATCGAGTAATAAAGCTTAAGATTCTTTTCTGTGTTCAATGCCATAATTCGTGGAAATTAAAATATGTAACGTCTGATGTTGCAAATTTATCATTTTTTTTTCATTTTCATGCTGTCAACCGAAAAAATAATACATTTCTTCAAGTTGCAGATAAAGACGCTGCCGACAGGATCATGCCGTCCTGCGACACAATAATTTGCCGCACAGACAACAGAATTGTATGTTTTACACAATTATTTAATGATTTATGGGATTTATTTTATAATTTTGCTCCCAAATAGGCATTTTGCCTTTATCGTGAAAAGAACAAAAACAAAATATAAAGAAAATGATGACAGCTAACGAAATCCGTGAATCGTTCAAAAAGTTTTTTGAATCGAAAGGACATCAGATTGTTCCGTCGGCACCGATGGTGATTAAAGACGACCCGACACTGATGTTTACTAACGCAGGCATGAACCAATGGAAGGACATCATACTGGGAACACGCGACCCCGAACCAAGACGCAGGGCCGACTCGCAGAAGTGTCTCCGCGTGAGCGGAAAGCACAACGACCTTGAGGAAGTGGGCCACGACACATACCACCACACCATGTTCGAGATGCTCGGCAACTGGAGCTTTGGCGACTACTTTAAAGAAGGCGCCATAGACATGGCATGGGAATATCTCGTTGACGTACTTCACCTCGACCCGGCCGACCTCTACGTAACCGTGTTCGAAGGCTCTCCCGAAGAAAACCTCAGCCGCGACGACGAGGCTGCTGCCTTCTGGGCAAAGCATGTTCCGGCTGACCACATAATCAACGGAAACAAGCACGACAACTTCTGGGAAATGGGCGACACAGGTCCCTGCGGACCTTGCTCAGAGATTCACCTCGACTCTCGTACTCCCGAAGAAAAAGCAAAGACACCGGGCCGCGAACTTGTAAACAAGGATGACCCACAGGTTATCGAGATATGGAACCTCGTGTTCATGCAGTTCAACCGTAAGGCCGACGGCTCTCTCGAAAAGCTGTCAATGAACGTAATAGACACCGGCATGGGCTTCGAGCGCCTTGTGCGTGCCCTGCAAGGCAAGCATTCTAACTACGACACCGACATCTTCCAGCCTATCATCAAGGAGATTTCACGCCTTTCAGGCATGGAATACGGCAAGGAAGAGAAAACCGACGTGGCAATGCGCGTGGTTGCCGACCACCTGCGTGCCGTAGCCTTCTCAATAGCCGACGGCCAGCTGCCGGGCAACGCAAAGGCAGGCTACGTTATACGCCGCATACTGCGCCGCGCCGTAAGATACGCATACACCTTCCTCAACCAGAAAGAGGCATTCATGTTTAAGCTCATGCCTACGCTGATACACGAGATGGGCGAGGCTTATCCCGAACTTACCGCACAGCGCGAACTGATAACCAAGGTGATAAAGGAAGAGGAAGAATCGTTCCTGCGCACACTGTCCAACGGCAT
Source organism: Prevotella sp. CAG:255 (assembly GCF_000431195.1). Lineage (NCBI taxonomy): Bacteria > Pseudomonadati > Bacteroidota > Bacteroidia > Bacteroidales > Prevotellaceae > Prevotella > Prevotella sp. CAG:255. The sequence continues at coordinate 33,119 of NZ_HF986769.1, forward strand.
CAACATGCTGTCTGACGCCATGCAGGAGGTTAAGGCCGAAGGCAAGACCGTGCTCGACGGCACAAAGGCATTCCGCCTGTTCGACACCTACGGATTCCCGCTCGACCTCACTGAACTCATCTGCCGCGAAAACGGGCTCAACGTTGACGAGAAACAGTTTGACGAGGAGATGCAGAAGCAGAAGGCAAGAGCGCGCAACGCCGCTGCCGTTGAAAACAGCGACTGGACCGAGCTGAGCCAGGGCGAGCAAAACTTCGTAGGCTACGACTACACTGAATACGAATGCCACATACTGCGCTACCGCAAAGTGACACAGAAGAAGAACACCTTCTATGAGCTCGTGCTCGACAACACACCATTCTACGGCGAGATGGGTGGTCAGGTTGGCGACTGCGGAGTGCTGGTAAGCGAGAACGAAACAGTGAACATCATTGACACCAAGCGCGAGAACGGACAGTCGATACACATCGTTAAGGAGCTGCCAAAGAATCCTGAGGCCGACTTCATGGCATGCGTAGACACCGACAAGCGCGAGGCAAGCGCCGCCAACCACACGGCTACCCACCTGCTCGACTATGCCCTGAAGCAGGTATTGGGCGACCACGTTGAGCAGAAGGGTTCATTCGTATCACACGACACGCTGCGCTTCGACTTCTCTCACTTCCAGAAGATGACCGACGAGGAGATACGCAAGGTTGAGATGCTTGTCAACGACATGATACGCCAGGACATACCGCTCGACGAACACCGCGACATGCCGCTCGACGAAGCCAAGAAGATGGGCGCCATAGCCCTGTTCGGCGAGAAATACGGCGACAAGGTGCGCGTGGTCAAGTTTGGCCCGAGCATTGAGTTCTGCGGCGGTATCCACGCCCACTCTACAGGCCGCATCGGCATGTTCAAGATAATATCAGAGAGCAGCGTTGCCGCCGGAGTTCGCCGTATAGAGGCCAAGACCGGAAAAGAGTGCGAAATGCTGATGTACGACCTTGAGGACGGAATGAAGGCAATAAAGGCTCTGTTCAACAACACCAAGGATCTGCTCGGCGTGATAGAGAAATATATCGAGGAGCACGACTCAATGAAGAAGAGCATTGAGCAGTTCCAGGCCGAGAGAGTTGAGAGAGTTAAGGAGAAGCTCATATCTCAGGCCCGCATCGTAAACGGAGTGAAGGTCATCGCTTCCACACTGATAATGAAGCAGGACGCAGCCAAAGACCTCGTGTTCAAGATACGTGCAGCCGAACCAGAGCGCATGCTCTGCGTTGTGGGAAGCACCTTTGACGGACGCCCCACCCTCAGCGTCATGATAAGCGAAGACCTCGTGAAGGAACACGGACTCAACGCCGGACAGATGGTGCGCGAAGCTGCCAAGCTGATAAAGGGCGGCGGCGGCGGACAGCCTCACTTCGCAACTGCAGGCGGAAAAGACATCGACGGACTGTCTGCTGCAGTAGACAAAGTGATAGAGCTGGCTAATCTTTAACAAGACCACAAGCCTGCTTTGCAATAAATTCATCCGGCAAAGCCCCAGGGCACAGCTGAAAATAGTTGCTGCAATGCAGGCTAAACCATAAAACAACATATGCCCCGACAGCAAAACATGCTGCCGGGGCATTTTCTTTTTACCGGATAATCACAAAAAATCACCTGATAATCACTCCTGTGTCAACCTCACTCCAACACCGGCAAAACCGCACTTGCACAATATGATTCTTTGGCGTAACTTTGTATACGTAAAAAAACAGGCCGGCAGCTTACGGACATGAATGTGCCGGCAGAGAGATAAGTAAGAAAAAGGGAACCACACCACCAATACACATAAAAGGAAATGCAAGATACCAAAAAGACAAACACAGATAAGACAACAATAGGCCTGCTGATAAATGCCAAGCTAAGAGAAAGGAAACAGTCTGTGGTGTGGCTGGCCGGCCAGTTGGGATGCAGCCGGACCAATGTTTATAAAATATTTGGGAAAAAGTCGATTGACACTGATGAGCTTATGAAAATATCAAGAATACTGAACTTTGACTTCTTTAAACTATATAGCGACAAGCTCAAAAACGGATAAAAAAAAGACTTCTTAAACTTTCAGATAAATAAAACCGACACGAGGTGGGCGCTTCTGCTTGATGCAGGGGCGCCCATTGCTTTATTTCAAATCGGTCATTCGGTCTGAATATTTGCTCTATATTAAGCTGATTTTCGTTATATTTTTTGCAGGAATAACGGGCTTTGCCAAGAATAGCGAACAAAAAGACGCAAACATGAACAATAATGACAGGCTGAAGCATGAATGCACAAAACAGATAAAGCTATGTGCAGTATTATGACAGATTGGGGTTAATATGGGCAGCACACACGCAAGCCACCAACACGGCAGACAACGCAGCATGGCGTCAGCGCGGGCTGATGCCTGCCCGCGCCCGGTCTAAAGGCTTCATTCTGCCCGTAAGCTCGGCAAACATGTCTTTGCCTACAATGCGCCCGCGGGGAGTCCTCACAGAAGGAAACGAACTGAAAAAGTCGTCGTCTGACACATACCAGTCATATCTGACAACGTCACGCGCACGGCTCATAGTCTTGTCTATCGCCGGCACATAACGCGGACTAACCACAGAGAGCAGGCATCGCCCGTCGGTCATAGCTACTGCCAAGACCACCCTCATGCGCTTACGCGCCTTGCCGGCAGACCTCTGTACGGCGTCCATCTTTGTAGAAACGCTTATGCTCCAGCCGTCGGCGTTTATGGCGCGCATCATCCTGCGGAACACCTCGCCGTGCGGCGACGTGTCCTTTATTCGCCTCGACGTTATGCACAGATGTATCATCTCGTGCAGCAGAACGTTCTTAAAATGGCGCTCGTCGGCATCATAATAGTTGCTCAGGCGTATTGTGTAGTCGGTGTACGACTTTGAAAACATCCTGCGCCTCACCTTGCACGACATACATCCGAGCTGCGTGCGCGAGCGCCCCACGGCAAATGCGGGCACGGGCAGACTGCCGCCGAAATAGCGCACATTAAAGTCGGCAAACCATTCTTTAAGAAGTTCTACGCTTACTTGCATGGATGCAAAGTTAGCACATCTGCGACACAAGAGCAAGCGCTGCGGCAACTTTTTGCATAAGCCCAAATCTGGTATTAGACCGCATATTACTTTATCAATTTTGTGCATTGATGTTGAATCACAATGCCCCAAATAGGGTTAAGGTGGGTTCTATAAATTCCCACGTATTATTTTTTCTTTCAATGGGCTTATGACTTTTTTCATCTTTTTGTTTTTATGCGGCTCATTTTGCAAGTTCATTCAGTCGTGTAGCCCGCTACACTCCTTTATTCACTTACAAAATCTTCTCGCCTAAAATCAAAAATCTGAAAAAGCGAATTTATATAACCCACCTTAAGCACGAAAGAATATTCTCTCCCCGACCGACAACAAACAAACCTGCACACCAACGCCGCAGCCATAAATATAATAGCCATGCCTTGCTCTATAAAAATTGTCAGCAGCATGACAGTTCATACTGCTGACAACAATATCTGTTCTACGCTGATGTCAATCAGACTTGCGCCGGCATGCAGCCTTATCTGTCATACTGATACGTTACGGGCACGCTGAACTTTAATCCGGACGACATCTCTACCGTAAGGTCAAACCAGAATGTGCCGTGGCCTTCAGGACGCTTGGTAAACCATAAAACTGTCTTATCCGAGTTAAGCAGCTTGGTGTCGGCATAAGATATGTTTTTAAGGGTGTCTGACACAACTGTTGCCCACGGATTGTCGATACCCATTTCGTCAGAAGGACTCCATCTTGACTCGATATATTTGCACAAGTTCTCGTTTTCAGGCTTATTCTTTTCTGCATCCACAACAGTATATCCGTTGCGTATAAAGTCATAATAAGAACGCCCGCAGAACAGCACGATGTCTGCCAGCGACGTGCCCTTGGGATGCTGCGCATCATAATCTGACCTACATGTTACGTCTATCTTTTTTATTGAGTCGCTGACAACAGAATCCAAAAAATAAAATCCCGGTACACGATAATAGGCCGTGTCACCAAACTCTCTTGCCACCTCTTCTGCCGCTTCATCACTATACCATTCACCAAGAAGAGAAAATCGTATATATGGATCGGTCTGTATACTGTCGTAAGTGTCGCTCATATAAAAATATCTCAACTGCTTTGCCTTTATATACACTGAGATGTAACTTTTTTCAGAAAACTTCGGAGTTCTTCCGGGATTGATATTATTATCATCATTATCACACCCATAAAAAAGGGCTACTGACACAACTGCACAGAAAAGCAGTTTAATATAATTGGACATTAATCTCTTCAACCCAGTTTCTTTTCGTGTCTTTTCCATAAAAATCCTCCTTCTGATTAAAACCAACAAAACAAACTTATATAATAAAAATGAATAAATAACCGCTAGTTTTCTCCAAAGATAAGAAAATAATGCTATATATACAACTCAGAAGTTAAAATATTAACAAAAAAAACACACAAATACATATAAATTTACACTGCAACAAATCACCTGAACAGATAAATATAACAGCCCAAAAACAAGACTGGCGCGCACATGATTGCACGCACAAAGCCCTTCAGACAAAGGTTTTGCACAGATAACACTCTGCAACACATTCTGGGCTTTACGCTTACACTCTGACTTTTGCTGACGCTCTCATACTGCGATATTCTGAAAATAAAATTATCCGGCCGTAAAAACCGGCAAAAATCGTGTGCAAACATAAGCAGCGACGCATCAGAACATTACAGACAATCTACAGCGTTGTGTGCAACGATTTTGCCTGAAAAACGGGCAAAAACCACTGCTTTTTGGCACCAAAAACGGTCAGTTAAAGATGAAAAAACAGTGCATTAACGCACAAAAAGCGGTATGTTAATCAGACAAAAACATGCCTTTAACGATGTTTTGTAAATATTGTTTACCTGCAAAACCATATTTCTGCCTAAGCATTTTCTATTTCGCATGAAAATCATGACATAAACACGATGACAAAATGAAAGGCAATAAAGCGTTGCAAGTTTCAAAAATAAAGAGCCATGCAAGACGCATGACAGATAACTGTAGGAACGTACCCAAGGTACGTCCGGATGATAAAGGCACAAGATTTATACAAAAAGGCGATGTGGACACACCTGGGGTATGTCCCTACAGGACATAAAAAATCCGGCACAGACGCCGTTGCGCCCATGCCGGATGTATATTCAAAAATATTAATAACACAAGACAGACGGCGTATTACTCCACGCTGTCTGATATAGCCTGCATTATCAGTGCCTCAATCTCCTCACACAGTTCAGGATTGTCTTTCAGCAGCGTCTTGGTAGCGTCGCGTCCCTGAGCCAGCTTGCTTCCCTGATAAGAGAACCATGAACCGCTCTTC
>NZ_HF986769.1:38558-45472 GCF_000431195.1 Prevotella sp. CAG:255
GAACCGCTCTTCTGTATTATGCCATACTCAACGCCGAGGTCAACAAGCTCGCCAACCTTAGAGATTCCGTCGCCGAAGGTAATCTCAAACTCAGCCTTGCGGAACGGAGGAGCCACCTTGTTCTTAACCACCTTGACGCGAACCTGATTGCCGATAACCTTGTCGCCGTCTTTTATGCTCGTAACGCGACGTATGTCGAGGCGCACGCTGGCATAGAATTTCAGCGCGTTACCGCCGGTTGTTGTCTCGGGGTTGCCGAACATAACGCCAATCTTCTCGCGCAGCTGGTTGATGAAGATGCACGTTGTGTTGGTCTTGCTTATAGTAGACGTAAGCTTTCTGAGCGCCTGACTCATCAGTCGTGCCTGCAGACCAACTCTGTTGTCGCCCATGTCGCCCTCAATCTCGGCTTTCGGAGTGAGCGCAGCCACTGAGTCGACCACCAGGATGTCTATCGCTGAAGAGCGTATAAGCTGGTCGGCTATCTCGAGAGCCTGCTCACCGTTGTCAGGCTGAGATATCAGCAAGTTGTCGACATCCACTCCGAGCTTGGCAGCATAGAAGCGGTCGAAGGCATGCTCGGCGTCGATAAAGGCAGCAATGCCGCCCGCCTTCTGAGCCTCAGCAATGGCGTGAATGGCGAGAGTAGTCTTACCGCTGCTCTCAGGACCATAAATCTCTATTATTCGTCCGCGCGGATATCCGCCCACACCGAGAGCGGCGTTAAGGCCGATGCTTCCGGTGGGAATGACCTCAACCTGCTCGATGTTCTCGTCGCCGAGCTTCATTATCGAGCCTTTGCCGAAGTCTTTTTCTATTTTGGCCATGGCAGCCTGCAAGGCTTTCAGTTTGCCTTCCTGTATGCTCATGCCCTCTGTATCTTTTTCTTTTGCCATATAAAAGCGTTTTTTAGTAATTGAGAATGGAGAATTGAAAATGGAAAATTATGATTTGCATTGTTGCTATGCATTTAATCTCCAATGTCTGTCTAAACAGTTCCACTCGAATTATTTAATGGAGAATGGAGAATGGAGAATTATGATTTGCATTGTTGCTATGCATTTAATCTCCAATGTCTGTCTAAACAGTTATGAACATCAAATTCTCCTATCCAATTATGAATTATAAATTTCAAAACTCATCATTCCAATTATGAATTGTGAATTATGAATTAAATTACAGTTCCAGGTCGCCGTCGAACACTTCGTGCCAAGGCAGTCCCTGCTTGTTGAGCTGCTCCATGAACGGATCCGGATCAAACTCCTCTACGTTCCATACGCCCGGCTTGCGCCACAGGCCTTTGAAGAACATCATTGCGCCAATCATGGCGGGCACACCTGTTGTGTAGCTTACGCCCTGCATGCCAGTCTCCTTGTAAGCCTCCTGATGCGAGCAGTTGTTATAAACATAATATGTGCGCTCCTTGCCGTCTTTCAGTCCGCGGATACGGCAGCCTATGCTTGTCTCGCCATCGTAGTTCTCGCCGAGATCCTGCGGATTAGGCAACACGGCCTTGAGGAACTGCAGCGGAACAATCTTAACCTTGGCGGTCTTGCCAGAGCCGTCGGCAAGCGGTGCCTCATATTCAATCTCGTCGATGCGAGACATGCCGATGTTCTGAATAACGTCGAGATATGTAAGATACTGCTGTCCGAAGGTCATCCAGAAACGTGCCTGCTTGATTGTAGGATAGTTCTTAACGAGGCTCTCCAGCTCCTCGTGGTGCATCAGATAGCTCTCGCGCGGACCGATGTTAGGATATGTGAGCGCCTTGTGAACCTCGAGCGGCTCGGTTTCAAGCCACTGGCCGTCCTTATAGTAAAGTCCCTTCTGGGTAATCTCGCGGATGTTAATCTCAGGGTTGAAGTTTGTTGCGAAAGCCTTGTGGTGGTTTCCGGCGTTGCAGTCAACGATGTCGAGATACTGAATCTCGTCGAAATGATGCTTTGCAGCATAAGCTGTGTAGATGCCGCTCACGCCCGGGTCGAAGCCGCAGCCCAGAATGGCTGTAAGTCCTGCCTGCTCGAAGCGCTCCTTGTATGCCCACTGCCAGCTGTACTCAAAGTGAGCCTCATCCTTAGGCTCATAGTTTGCGGTGTCGAGATAGTTGCATCCGCAAGCCAGACAGGCGTCCATTATAGTAAGGTCCTGATAAGGCAGGGCAAGGTTGATAACCAGCTCGGGCTTATAGTCGTTGAACAGAGCCTTGAGCTGCTCAACGTCGTCGGCGTCAACCTGCGCCGTCTTTATATCCATGTTAATTCCGGCCTTGTGGATGGCGTCGACAATCTGGTCGCACTTCTCCTTACGGCGACTTGCAATCATGAACTCGGTAAACACGTCAGCATTCTTTGCTATCTTGAACGCTGCAACGGTAGCTACGCCACCGGCTCCAATCATTAATACTTTTCCCATTTTAAAAATTTATTTTGCTTGTTTTTTGTTATTAGTCTTATAAGATTATTGGGGGATGGGACTTATAGGAGGAACGGGAGTTATGGGGCGGGTAATTGGCGATGACAGACATCTGGCAGCCAAGGCTGCCGCTCCGCCGTAATCCCTGCCGCTCCCTATTTTATCTCATCGGCCCTTATGCCCAGCGCGCTCATCAGCGAGTAGCCGAGTATCTCCTGACGGAAGTTACCGCCCTGCATGGGCTGCATGGCAAACACGGTTACGCGCTTTTCGTCGTCAACATTTCTCAGGGCATGGCGCACACGGTCGTAGATGCGCTCGGCATCGGGCACAACCATAACACGCTTCACTTCTTTCTGTGCGCATATAAGCTCCACCGTCTCAACGAAGAAATCGTCCTTGCTGACAATGTCCTCAACGGGAAGCGCACTGATAAGGAACTCTCCCAGGTTGTCCTTAAACGCCATGCCGTCAAGTCCATGGGCATATTCAGACGGCTTGAAATTGTCAAGTCTGTCTCTGTTCTTGCCGTGTATCAGAATCACCTGCGTCTGGTGTTCACCCTCGCGCAGTCCTCCGTCAAGACCGATGCAGTCTATCCAGCGCGCCATGTCGGCCTGCGGGATGCGCCGCTCTATCATCCTTTCAAAATTAACGATAAGGTCGAACGCCACTTTATCTATATAGTCGGCGTCTACCACCATAACATTCTCGCACCATTTTGCGGTGCCTGCCAAATTGTTATTCATGTATGCAAACTTACACAAAAATAATGAGAATACACACCGTTAGACAAAAAAACTGACTTTTTGATATTCTTTGTAATGTGTCTTTCAAAGCGAAAGACACATTACTCATGTTTTCAGACTAAACTATTATAGTTTTTGCACATTCTGCGGCATCATTCTGCCGGCTCAGCCCTTGCTATACGCCTTCTGCTGCCGTCGCGCTGTCCAGAAATAATCAGCGGCACACGCTCCACCACAACCACCGACGTGTCGAGACCGAGCGCCTTAGGCTCGTCTACGCCAATGCGTCTTATTATAGCATAGAGGCTCATCAGCAAGTTCTGACGGCGGTCTGACGAATCTTCGGGATAATAGATGCGGTGGATTATAATGAAGCGGAAGTCGCCGGCAATGCCCTTGCTGCGCAGCGAAGGATAAGAGCTGGTAAGGTCTACCTCGCCTGAAGCCACCAGGTCTTCTATTATCTGGCGGAGATACAGGCTGACGCGCGGCTCAATTCTGAATCCTATGCGCAGGTTTATGCTGAACAGCGTGTCGGGCACGAGTGCCTTGCAGGTGTATTCGAGCGTGTCGGGCGCGTCTACAAACTCAATGTGCAGCAGCCAGTAATGGTCGGCACGCTTGGGCTGCTTGTTTATTATCGAATAAAGCAGCTTGTCGTCCACTCCGCCTTCAGTCGGTGCATGGTTTACATACACAAGGTTTGAGGCATACTTGGGTATGCTGTTGTCTGCCTTTATCGCAGATATTATGTCGTGATAGTCGCTGAGTTTCTTTATGCGCAGATAGCGGCTGCGTATCTTGCGTGCACTTATCCACACAAACATAATGAAGCAGAGCAAGCCGCCTATGAGCAGGGTGAACCATCCGCCGGCAACAAACTTAGACATGTTGGCAGCAAGGAACAGTCCTTCGAGCACACAGTAAAGACCGACAAAAATGATTACGACAAAACGTGGAGCTGACATCTTGCGCAGATAGAAGCCCAGAAGCAGCGTTGTCATCAGCATGGTTATGGTGATAGCCAGTCCGTAGGCTGCCTCCATGCGTGAAGAATCGCCGAAGAGAAGCACCGTAAACACCACGGCCACATACATAAATCCGTTTACCGTAGGAATATATATCTGTCCCTTCACATTGGTAGGGTGCTTTATCCTCATGCGGGGCCAGAAGTTGAGGTTCATCGCCTCACTCAATATCGAGAACGAACCGCTGATGAGCGCCTGGCTCGCCACGATGGCCGCACCCGTTGCCATAAACACGGCAAAGAGCAGCATGCCGTCGGGCATGATGGCATAAAAAGGATTGTCGTTGCCGGCTGCACGCACCGGATTGGCAAGCACCCACGCACCCTGACCGAGATAGTTGAGGATGAGCATAATCTTGACAAAAATCCAACTGATGGCGATGTTGTGCTTACCGCAATGTCCAAGGTCGGAATAAAGGGCCTCGGCACCCGTGGTACAGAGGAAAACGGCTCCGAGCACGAGGAACCACACAGGCGACTCTATAAGCAGACGCGCCGCATAATATGGATTAAAAGCCTTGAGAACCTGCGGACAGCCTATAAGCCACATAAGGCCAACGACACCGAGCAGCATGAACCACAACAGCATGAATGTTCCGAAAGAACGGCCTACATGCTCCGTACCAAAACGCTGCACGAAGAACACAACAGTGATGACGGCAATGGCAACAGGCAGCACGGGTATATCGGGATTGATGCCGCGCAGTCCCTCTATGGCTGTGGTAATGGTGATGGCAGGCGTTATCACTCCGTCGGCCAGAAGCGTGCTGGCTCCTATAACGGCTATGGCATAAATCCAACGCCGCTTATGTCGGCGCAACAGTGCGTAGAGAGCCAATATTCCGCCCTCGCCATGATTGTCGGCACGCAATGCTATGAGCACATACTTTATGGTAGTCTGCAACGTAAGCGTCCAGATTATGCACGAAAGCGCTCCCAGCACGTAATTTTCAGTCAGAGCTTCGCCCGTGTGTGTTATTGCTTTCATCACATACAGGGGTGACGTTCCAATGTCTCCAAAAACAATTCCCAGCGTCATGAGTATTCCGGCAAGTCCGGCTTTGCTCACTCCCGCCGTAGCATTTACCTTAGATGTTTGTACCATATTGAATATATTTTATTTCGCCTGCAAAATTATAACGATAAAATGAAAGAAATGCTTATTTTTACATTTTATTTTATGCAGTGAGAGAAACGGCCGACTCCTTCACGCACAACAAAAGGATGCGCCTACAGAATAATATGAATAAACATGAGACAGGAAACGTCTGTAAATAACAGCGATATAAAAGAACACAAAATCTGCTGATAAGGAGGCAAGAAAAAACCGGAAGAGCAGGCATAAAGCCTTGTCTTCCGGCAGCTTATAATAACTAAACCATACAACTTTCATAAAGTGAGTCTGACGCAGTCCGCAATACTTTTAATCCCAACCGGTATTTATGAGTCAGAATTAAAGAACATCATCAGGACCTTGCGCTGACCGGCATAACGCCTATATCAGCCGTTAGATCAGAACTCAACAAGAATACGGAAAATCTTTCCGGGATTCTCGCTCCAGTCTTTCATTGCATCAGGAGTTTCCTCGGGAGTAACGACCTTAGATATAAACTTCTCGATGGGATAACGTCCTGTGTTAATGCAGTTGATAACGGCTCTGAAGTCAGACGGAGTTGCATTGCGAGAGCCGCGTATGTCAAGTTCCTTCTGAACGAACAGCTTTGTCTGGAAAGCCACTTCGCTCTTGGCATATCCGATGCAAACCACACGTCCGGTAAAGCCAACCTCGTTGACAGCCATAACGTAAGTGGCAGGACTGCCTACAGCCTCGATGACAACATCGGCGCCATAGCCTCCGGTTATCTCCTGTATGCGCTGATGAACATCCTCTGTCATGGTGTTAACAGCATATGTTGCTCCAGCCTCCTTGGCAAGCGCAAGTTTCTCGTCGTCAATGTCGGCAGCAATGACTATTGCACCGCGCAAAGACGCACGCATAACAGCACCGAGGCCCACCATTCCGCAACCGATAACCATTACGAAGGTGTTGTCTGTAACCTCAGCACGCGACACGGCATGGAAACCGACACTCATAGGCTCTATCAAGGCGCAGCTGCGCACAGGAATATCGCCTGCCGGTATGACCTTTGTCCAAGGCAGAGCTGCATATTCGCACATAACGCCCTGACGCTGCACGCCCAAAGTTTCATTGTGCTCACAGGCATTATAGCGTCCGTTGCGGCAAGAGGCGCAGTTGCCGCAATTTGTGTAAGGGTTAAGCGTAACAACCATTCCCTTCTTCAGTGTGTCGGGTACATCGGCACCAACTTCCTCAATCACGGCACCCACCTCGTGTCCTGGAACGACAGGAAGCTTCACCATTGGGTTGTTGCCGCGGTAAGTATTAAGGTCGGATCCGCAGAATCCTACATATTTTATTTTCAGTAAAACCTCATCAGCCTTTATCACCGGCTTTTCTATTTCAGCCACACCAATCTCCTGAGGTGCGGCAATACGAACTGCTTTCATTTTTTCTACGTTTGTTTTATTTTAATTTATCACTTTATATCCTTTCCAGCCATAATATGCGCAAAAAGCGAAACATATCATTGGCACAATGTATGCGATGTAGTACATCTCTTCGTTGGCATGCATGAAATATGCCGTAAGCTGCGGCAGACAGGCGTTGCCGACAATGGCCATGACAAGAAATGCCGAACCGC